>NZ_JBEOOE010000020.1:0-61932 GCF_040308885.1 Pseudoalteromonas sp. 120-MNA-CIBAN-0494 | reverse complement strand
TTAGAACTCAATCTGTACGAGTGCCCACACAGATGATTGCTTTATATTGTTAAAGAACGTTTTGAGTCGCTTTAGCGCCTCAAGGGATGCGTATAATACATCCTTTATTTTTCGAGTCAATACTTTGTTTTAAACTTTCTTTCGACAATTTAAAACCGAAGTTTTATTTAACTCTCTGAGTAGTTCGCGTCTCGCTATGCGTTGACGTTTCCCGTCTCAGTGGGGTCGCATTATAGGGATCCGCAGATTTTACGCAAGCGTTTTTATCGCCTTTTTTGCATTTAATTTTTACCCCAAAGATACACAAGCCAGGCTCACAGGTTACCCACAAAACCCTGTGGATAACTTCGCTTTTTATTCCTTAAACAAGCTTACTGTTATATTGCTATAAACTTAAAAATGTAAAAAGCACCTAGGTAAGGTGCTTTTAAAAGTAATAGTTATTAAGTTTTAGTACAAAATACTATATAACTTGCGACGATACTTTGCTGCAAGTGCATCACCGTCGGGTAAAGAGGCAATAATAGCTAAAAAACTTGGTTTTGCTTCGTTAAAATTCAGATCTTTTTGCAGCACTGTAAATAGTACATCTAATGCTTCTTCTTTTCTGCCGGCTTCATTGAGTAAAATACTTAGCTCTTCTTTTAATTCTAAGTCATTTGGGTACTTTTCTACTTGTTGTTGCTTTTCTTTAATCTCTGGTGAATCTTTTGCTTCAAGCGCAGCTTCGCATTTTGCTTTTATATTATTAAAGTAAGCATCTTGCTCTTGTACATCTATTGTATTAATTAGTGCTTGCGCTTCATCTACTTTATGAATTTGAATACATATATCTGCAAGTACTAATTTAATACGCGCGTTGCTGTTGTCAATTTCATAAGCTTGCTTTGCATAATTAAACGCGGCATTTAAATCTGACTTTAATAATGCTTGCTTTGCTTGCTCTAATAGTAAGTCTTGTTGAGCGGGTAAATGTTTAGCTAATGCTTCACGAATTTTCGCTTCAGCTTGGGCACCCGATAATACATCAACGGGCGCTGAGTCTTTTAACAACACCAGTGTTGGTAGTGTTTGTAAACCAACTTGCTGTGCTAATTGCGAAGCCAGAGCTTGCTCGGCATCGCAATCTAAATTTGCTACTACTATATAGTCGTTATATTCAGCGGCTAATTTATCTAATATTGCTGCCTGGTTAATACATTCAGGACTTTGCGCTGAGTAGAAGTTTAGCAGTACCAACTTTTGTTGTGATGTTTCGCCGAGTACTTGCTGAAAATTTTGCGCGTTGATACTAACTATGTTGCTCATTGAATTGATTGCCATATTCATTTATTTAGGTTTTTATATGGTGCTGAACATAATTATTACAAGTCATATATCTAAATCACTTGGATATACATTTATCTCAATAAGGGAAAATCATGAAGTTAACTTACTTAGGCACAGCGCTATTATTAGCTAGCCCTCTATTGGCGGCTAAATCATTAGACTTAAATTTACATAGCAGCATGCCAGCCATTGAAAGCTTTTACCTCGATCTGCATCAATCACCCGAGCTTTCGTATCACGAGCAACAAACCGCAAAAAAAATAGCAGCGCAGTTAAACAAGCTTGGTTTTGAAGTTACAAGCAATGTAGGTGGTTTTGGCGTTGTAGGCATTTACAAAAATGGTGATGGCCCCACAGTAATGATACGTACCGATACCGACGCCTTACCTATTACAGAACAAACAGGTAAGGCGTATGCTTCTAAAGTAACAGTAATAGACGAGCACGGTGCAAAAGTAGGTGTTATGCACGGCTGCGGTCACGATATACATATGAGCTCATTCATTGGTACTGCTGAACAACTAATAGCTCAAAAAAATGCATGGCAAGGCACGCTAATGATGGTGGCACAACCCGCAGAAGAAGTAGGCGGTGGCGCTAAAGCCATGCTAAAAGAAGGCTTATTTAGTAAATATGCAAAACCTGATCACATAATTGCGCTACATGTAAGTGCAAGTGTGCCTGCCGGTAAAGTTGCGATGAAAAACGAATATACTATGGCCAGCGTCGATTCTGTTGATATAACTATAAAGGGTAAAGGCGGACATGGAGCTTATCCGCATACCACTATTGATCCGGTTATTATTGCTGCGCGCACTGTGCTTGCACTGCAAACTATTACGAGTCGTGAGCTTTCACCATTAGAGCCATCAGTTATTACTGTTGGATCTATTCATGGTGGCTCAAAACATAATGTAATTTCTGATGAAGTAAAGTTACAACTTACATTAGGCAGCTATAACCCTGATATTAGAAATGCACAAATTGCAGCAATTAAACGCATTACCGCCGGTATTGCACAAAGCGCAGGCCTTGAGGAAGCGCTCTACCCTAAGGTGCAAGTACATGAAGATGAGTCAATTCCATCTACATATAACAATCCGGCACAAACCAACCTTGTGCGTCAAAGTATTGCCAGCGCTATTGGTGATGAAAATGTGCTTGAAACCCTCCCTGTAATGGCAGGTGAAGACTTTGGCTTATATGGCCGCACTGACGAAAATATTCCTATCACACTATTTTGGCTCGGTGGCGTTAACCAAGCAAAATATGCAAGTGCAATAAAAGCGGGCAAAACATTACCTTCACTGCATTCAAGTAAGTTTGCCCCAGACTATAAAGTCGCACTACCAACTGGCATTAAAGCCATGAGTAATGCAGCGGTAACTTTGTTTAATCAATAGTTTTATTTAAATAATAGCTCTGTAGTTAACCTGTAACAGAGCTTTTTTTATAACTCGACTTTTTATAAGGCGTTTTTTGGCCACGTTTAACAAAACGCTTTTTAGCTGAAGTTTTAGGCAGCTTTGCAAATACATTGCTATCGCAATTTGCAGCTTGTTGTACAAAACTATTTAAGTCGGCAAGTAAAGGCTGTAAAAATTGCTGATAGCTCATTACTTGCTGTGCAATATCACCTAAGCTCGATTCCCATTTAGCGGTTAAATCGGGGCGAACTAAACCTTGCGGCAGCACGCTAATAAGTGCAATCCCGGTTTCGGTTGCTTTAATTAATTTGCCTTCACGTTTTAAAAAACGGCGTTTAAATAATAATTCAATGATCCCCGCTCGCGTTGCCTCTGTGCCTAAGCCATCGGTGTCTTTAAGTACTTTTTTTATCTGTGGATCTTGTACATAGCGGCTTATGCCTGTCATGGCTGCAAGTAAAGTCGCATCACTAAAGTGCGCTGGCGGAGAGGTATATTTTTCAACAACCTCCCCTTGCGAGCAAAAAAGTAACATGTCTTTTGTTAAAGGCGGTAGCGTGGCTTCATCTTTCAATTCAGACTTACCCATTAGCACCTTAAAACCCAAGCTTACATCTTGCTTTGCATTTGCTTTAAATAACCCGCCAGCAATAGTTATCTCTGCTTTAGTTTCGTTGTAAATATAGTCGGGATAAAACTGTATTAAATAATGACGACATATTAATTGATAAACCTTTGTCTCATCGCTACCTAAACTTGCCGACTTTAACTGTTTTGCCGTAGGGACAATGGCGTGATGCGCAGCCACTTTTGAATCGTTAAAACATTTACTACGTTTTTTACTATCAGCTGCTTTTACTAACTCAACACCTTGCCCGCCATTAGTGCTTATAGCTTTTAAAATAGCAGACGCATCTTGGTGATGATCATTAGGTAAGTAGCGGTTGTCTGAACGCGGGTAGGTAATTAACTTATGACGCTCATAAAGAGTTTGGCATATATCCAGCACCTTTTGCGCTGGCATAGCAAATGCTTTTGCCGCGTCTATCTGCAAAGCAGATAAGTTATAAGGCAGTGGCGCAGTTTGTTTTTTTTGCTTTTGTTCAAGCGCCGTTAGCTCAGCATTTTGCTGTGTGATACGCGAGGCTACGTTTTCAGCCAATGCTTTATTTAATACTCGCCCTTCTTCGTCTTGATAAGGCTCACATGCCTTACTGGGTATCCATTTTGCACTAAATGATTGTTTTTCGGGGGTGACTAAGTGGGCTAATACTTCATAAAATGGCTTCGATACGAAATTTGCTATGTCATTATCTCTATTAACCACCAAGCCAAGTATGGGTGTTTGTACTCGTCCCACAGAAAGTACGTTACCAAACCCAGCTTTTTGCCCTGCTAAAGTATAAGCGCGGGTTAAATTCATACCAAACAACCAATCAGCACGAGAGCGCGCTAAGGCTGAAACGCTCAACGGAATAAACTCACGGTTAGATCGCATAGTCGTTAATGCTTTTTTTACTGCAGCTAAGTTTAAATCACTAATTAATAAGCGTTGAATATGCTGCTTTTTAGTTTTACTTATTTTGGCTTCTTCAATAACTTGATCGACAAGTAATTGCCCTTCTCTATCGGGATCACCTGCATGCACTAGTGCTGTAGCCTGTTTGATTAGCTTTTTTAACACAGTAAGTTGCTTGCGAGTTTTAGTTTTTGCTTTTAATTGCCACTGCTCAGGAATGATAGGTAGGTGCTCAAACTGCCACTTTTTAAAGCGCTCATCATAGTCATCGGGCTCGGCTTGCTCGAGCAAATGACCAATACACCAAGATACGCAATCACCATTTGCAACTTCAATGTAGCCATCGTGCTTTTTGTGCGGTTTTGGTAACGCGTCGGCAATAGCACGCCCTAATGACGGCTTTTCGGCAATATAGAGTTTCATAAGCAAGCTCTTTTACTGTTTATATACACAGTAGTTTAGCATATCAATTCACAGCGTGGGATGTTTTTATTAAACCGTACTATTTAACAACTCTGAGGTATTTGGCTGAGGTGGTGACTTTTAGTCAATTTTGACTAAAAGTCACCTGAAATCAATTACACTTAGTTTGCTTAAACCAAGTGTGTTTTTAATAAAATGACTGCTACCTTACATCGATAGGATCAGACTCTTTGGCTTTTCCTTGTAAAATAGATATTTCAACGCGACGATTACGACGGCGATCTTCATTGCTGTCATTTGGCACTAACGGCCGGGTTTCAGCACGCCCTACTACCATCATTCTATTTTTATCAAATCCAACTACTTTTTGCAGCTCACTAGCTACTGCAACTGCACGCTTAGATGAAAGATCCCAGTTATTAATATATAACTCGTTTGAAACCTGAAAATCGTCGGTATGCCCCGACACAGTAATTTCTCCAGGCACATCTTTTAATAGCACGCCAATTTCTTGAATAATGGGTTTAAACTTAGGTTGTAAAAATGCACTACCCGAAGGGAAAGAGCCATTTTCGCGAATACGAATAATTATTTGCTGCCCTAATGATTCAAGCTCTATGGCACCATCAATTATTTGTTTTTCTAATTGCTGGGCAATTTTTTTAACTAAGTCGTTTGTTTGCTGTTGATCGGCCGCTGAAATTGCTTGCTCCGATGCTTGCTCTTTGGAAGTACTACGCGACTCGCCACCACGTTTATCGCCCCGCTGCTCTTGCCTTCCGCCTGCTGAACTTTCATCACCTGCCTGAAACTCTAACATTTGCTGGGTCATTTCTACCGTTTGCTGTTGAATTGTTTCAATTGGGGTAGGCTCTGGCTTGCCCGGAGTAAACTCCATAGCAATAACTGATGTGCCTTTGGGAATATCTTTAACTTCTATTTTATTTTGTACACCAAATGCAAATTTCATCGAACCGGCAATTTGTTTAAATTTAAGTACATCCATTTCAGAAAACGCAAGCAAGAGCACAAAAAAGCACATTAATAGCGACATTAAATCTGCGAATGTCCCCATCCACGCAGGTAAACCTGGGGGTGGGCACTTGCACTCTTGATCAGACATAGTTAATCCTCAGTGTTTACTTTACGTTTTGATTCAGCAAGATAGTTTTTCAAAATACCTTCTATTACTTTTGGATTTTGACCATCTTGAATACCTAAAACCGCATCTAAAATTAAACGTTGATTCATTGCCTCTTCGTCTTTACGCAGCTCCAATTTTGTTTGAATAGGAATAGCGACTACGTTAGCTAAAAATGCGCCGTATAATGTGGTTAACAATGCCACCGCCATAGCCGGACCAATTGCTTTAGGATCATCCATATTAGATAACATCGCAACTAAGCCTATTAAAGTGCCTATCATTCCCATTGCTGGGGCTATATCACCCAAAGATTTAAATAAAGTAGCACCCGACTCATGCCGTGCTGTAGTTAATGAAATATCTTTTTGCAGTGTGGCCCGCACTACGTCTGCGTCGTGGCCATCTACTAGCATGTCAACGCCTTTGCGCATAAATGGATTCGGTATTTCTGCCTCTTCAAGTGCTAAAAACCCGCCTTTACGTGCTGAATCTGCAAGTTCAACTGCTTTTTCGATTAACTCTTCTGGCGACTCAAGCTTAAACATAAACGCTTTGGTAACCACCTTACCTATGCCAAAAAACTGTGACATAGTAAAGTTTGATAAAACGATAAATAATGAACCGCCAAATACGATTACAACAGAGGGCGTGTTGTAAAACATAGCCATTTCACCGCTACTACTCATAAACATGGACATGACAATTAAGCCAATTGCGCCAAGGATCCCAATAATGGTTGCTAAATCCACATTCCCTCCAAAGGTTTTTGCTTTTATATGCAAACGTTTGTTATTAATTGTTTATCGGCAAGATACTGAATTGCTTAAGCCATTTTTTATAGATAAACATAAAAAGCTGGATTAAGCACTATTCTAGATCAACTTGTGTAATCTATCTAATTATCAATTTTTTAAAACATAAAGCGTTTATTAACGAAAAAACCATTTCATCCTTTGACCTAGTTTAGCATTCCCCCTAAAATTGACTTCTAAATTTATTATGTAAGTTGAAATAAAGATGGCGACTAAAAAACCTGAAAACTTAAGTTTCGAGCAAGCACTAGAAGAATTAACAACAATCGTTAGTGAAATGGAACAAGGTGATTTATCGCTTGAGCAGTCATTAAAACAGTTTGAGCGTGGCATTGCTTTAGCAGGCGCATCGTCTAGTAAGTTGCAACAAGCTGAGCAAAAGGTGGCTATTTTAATGGGCAAAGATGAGAAGTCTGTATTAACCGACTTTGATAATGATATGGAATAGCCGTGACTATTAAAGAACTTATTACACATGCTCAAACTGATGTAGCCAATACTCTTAACCTTTATTTTGACCAATCGCTTAATACTGACGAGACCATAAAAGCCGCCACCCATTATAGTTTAATGAATGGCGGCAAAAGATTGCGTCCTTTTTTGGTTTACGCAACGGGTAAAATGCTCGGCGCAGATAAACAAGATTTAGACGTACTTGCTGCAGCTATAGAATGTATTCATAGCTACTCGTTAGTTCACGATGACTTACCAGCTATGGATGATGATGAATTACGTCGCGGACGCCCAACCTGTCATATCGTGTACGGCGAAGCACACGCAATTTTAGCCGGTGATGCACTGCAAGCTTTAGCATTTGAGTTAATAGCCAAGCATAATTTTAACTGTAGTGCTCAAGCTCAAGTTAAAATGATTGCTGAACTGGCACATGCCTCTGGGTTACAAGGTATGGTGGCAGGCCAAGGGCTTGATATTGCAGCTACTGATAAAGTAATAACCGTGGCTGAACTTGAGCGTATTCATAAGTTAAAAACCGGTGCGCTAATAAGCTGTGCAATTACACTGGGGGCTTTGTGCTCGAACAATGTTAGTCAAAACACGTTAGAAAATTTAGCCACTTTTGGCTATGCCATAGGGCTTGCATTTCAAGTACATGACGATATTTTAGACGTAGAAGGCGATACCGTTACTTTAGGTAAGCCTCAAGGGTCAGATATCGCTGCGAATAAAGCGACATATCCCGCTTTATTAGGTATGCTAGGCGCTAAAGAAAAAGCGCAAAACTTAATACAACAAGCCCATGCAGCGTTAGCAAATATAGACGCCGATACCAGTGCTTTAGCGTCACTAGCTAACTATTTAATTGAACGTGACCACTAAACACGGCTTAAACGTATTGCAACTTAGCACTAAAATTATTACTGAACATCAAATAACTCAAACAACGCGTTTGCACAGTTAGTTGATGTTAGCGAAGGACATATATAAAACCATGACACTTGATAGCAGCAAGTATCCATTACTTAATTTGGTTAACGAACCAGCCCACTTGCGAGACTTAGCACAAGATAAGCTTCCTGCATTTAGCCATGAGTTGCGTGACTACTTACTCAACTCGGTATCGCAAAGTAGCGGGCATTTAGCGTCTGGTTTAGGTACCGTAGAGCTCACTGTGGCACTACATTATGTGTATAACACCCCAGATGATCGCCTTGTATGGGATGTAGGCCATCAAGCTTACCCACACAAAATACTCACCGGGCGTCGCGATTTAATGCACACCATTCGTAAAAAAGATGGCTTGCACCCTTTCCCATTTCGCGAAGAAAGCCAATACGATACGTTTAGTGTGGGCCATTCTAGTACCTCTATTTCAGCTGCGTTGGGCATGTCTATTGCTGCGCAAAAAGAAGGTAAAGGACGCAAAACGGTTGCCGTTATAGGTGATGGTGCTATTACAGCAGGCATGGCTTTTGAAGCCATGAACCACTTAGGTGATGTAAAATCAGATATGTTGATCATTTTAAATGACAACGAAATGTCGATTTCTGAAAACGTTGGCGCGTTAACAAATCACTTTGCCCGTATTTTATCGGGTAGCTTTTATACTAACATTCGCGAAGGTAGTAAAAAACTACTCTCGGGTGTGCCACCAGTTAAGCAACTTGCCAGTAAAATGGAAGAGCATATTAAAGGGATGATGATCCCTGGTACCTTCTTTGAAGAATTAGGCCTAAATTATATTGGCCCAATTGATGGCCATGATGTAAACATGTTAGTAGATACGCTGCGTAATATGCGTAACTTAAAAGGCCCGCAATTACTGCATATAAAAACCCAAAAAGGCAAAGGGTATAAACCCGCTGAAGCCGACCCTATTGGCTATCACGGCGTACCTAAGTTTGATCCTAATACATCAAGTTTACCTAAATCAAAACCCGGTGCGGCTACATTTTCTAATGTATTTGGCGACTGGTTATGCGACATAGCAAAGCAAGACAGCAAGCTTATGGCGATAACACCGGCTATGCGCGAAGGCTCTGGCATGGTGCGTTTTTCAAAAGAGCATCCTGATCAGTATTTTGATGTTGCGATTGCCGAGCAGCACGCTGTAACCCTCGCTGCTGGTTTTGCTTGTGAAGGCTTAAAACCCGTTGTCGCAATTTACTCAAGCTTTTTACAACGTGCGTACGATCAGCTAATTCACGATGTAGCGCTGCAAAACTTACCTGTGCTATTCGCTATTGACCGTGCTGGTATTGTTGGCGCAGACGGCGAAACACATCAAGGTGCGTACGATTTAAGCTTTATGCGCTGCATTCCAAATATGGTCATTATGGCGCCAAGCGATACAAATGAGTGTCGCCACATGTTATATACTGGTTATCAAGCAAATTGCCCTGTTGCTGTGCGTTATCCGCGTGGTAGTGCTGGTACGGCAGAAATTGCAACTAATATGCAATTACTTGAAATTGGTAAAGCCGATGTTGTTAAGCAAGGTGCTAAAGTGGCTATATTGTCATTTGGTACATTACTTGAAAACGCGCAACTAGCAGCTGATGAACTCAATGCGACTTTAGTTAATATGCGCTTTATTAAACCGCTTGATACTGCGTTACTCGATGAGTTAATAAACAGCCACAATGTAATAGTAACGCTTGAAGACAATGCAATTTCTGGCGGTGCTGGCTCTGCGGTTAATGAGTATTTAGCAACGCAAAAAGCACAGGTTAGCATTCTTAACTTGGGTATCCCTGATGAATTTATTAAGCACGGTACACAAGACGAAATGCACGACGAAATGGGCTTAGGCGAGCAAGGAATATTAACTGCTATCAAAGCGTTTATTAATTAACCTCCTACTCATTTAAAGCATATTAAAAAAGGAGCCTAGGCTCCTTTTTTAATATCTAAATATTAGTTACTTATCGCATCCATACTTTAATATCAGCTAAACCATTGGCTTGTAGCAAGCCTATTTGCTGTTCAACATTAGGGTTTTGCTCAAACTCAAACGCATCTAACTGCTCATCAAAGGTAATGTTAGCGACCCCATCGCCACCGCGTTTTTTAACTTGATGCAGTGCAATATCAGCTAAATTAATCGAGGTTTCCCAGCTAATAACTTGGCCACCTAATAGTGGTAGCGGATAGAACGACCAACCAATTGAGGCTGAAATATGAGTGCTTTTACCGTTTGGCAATTGAAATGCATGTTCGGAAATTCCTTGGCAAAGATCCGACACATAGCTGTCAATTAAGTTACATTTAAAGTCACGTAATAAAAGTAAAAACTCATCGCCGCTCCAACGTGCCACATAATCTGAGCCCTGAGTACGCGAATTAAGTAATACCGCCATTTGCTGCAAACAACTATCTCCGGCAATTGGCCCATACGCATCGTTAATACGGCTAAAGTTGTCTAAGTTTATAATTAATAATACTAGCGACTTGCCCTGCGCTTGCAGTGATTGTGAGTTACGCTGAAAATGTTCAATATCTTTAGGTAGTTGGTCGAACAAAAAGCGGCGACTACGTAACCCTGTAAGCTCATCTGAATGGCTCACTAGCTTAAGCTGTGAGTTAACTTTATTAAGCTTATCGTTTGCTTGGCGAAGCTCTAAGGTACGATCAGTGATCAACCCTTCTAACACTTCTTGTTTACGGCGCTCTTGCGCTCTAAATACCCAAAACACTAAATAAAACAATAAAACAAAACCACTGGTGATCAGTAATCTAAAGTAAATTGTTTCGTCAAAACGCTCAGGTACTACAAAAGCGTAATCAACAGATTGGGCTATGTTCCAATCCTCGCCTTGGCGTTTTGTTTCTAACTGAAACAAAAAAGAACCGGCTGGAAGGTTGGTATAAATAGCTTCGCGGCGAGTATTCGCGTATCGCCAGTCAGTATCTAAACCATTTAATTTATACCTAAACTCAATACTATTTGGCGCGTAATAATCTATGGCTGTGTATTTTAAAGTAACATCGCGCTCGTCTATTTTTAATCGCGGTTTATTACCTAATGCAGCAGTGGTTAAACTACGTAATGGTGTAGTTAATGTTTCTATTTTAGGTTTTAAACCACGTAAACCAAACAACTCAACGCTTTTAGGTATTTCAACTACACCTTGTAAACTGGGATACCAAATAGAATTGTTCATATCAACAACCGCGTCATGCCCTAAGCCATTACAACATTGGCTGGCTTTACCATCGAGTTGGCGGTCGAACGAGGAAATAACTTCTTCAACTTTTAAGCTTTGGATCTGCGTTTTAAATTGATCTACCGGCATCCGATAAACACCTTTCATGGTGCTTACCCATATTCTTTTTAATTTTTCATCGTACTTTAAGCTAAAAATAGAACCATAAGGTAAGCCATTTGCCGCATCTAACTGCTGCCATTGTCCTTGTCCACTACGATAGAACAAGCCATCGTTTAACGAACCAACTAATATCCCAACTCCATCTATATGCAAAATACTGGTTACATAAGCACTTTCTAAGGTAGTTTGGTCACCTATTTTTTCTATTCCTCGGTCTGTAAAGTAATACGCACCTTTACTAGTACCAATAATGCCAAAATTTGGGGCATCTAATACAAAAGTAATAAACTTACTGCCTAAAAATGCATTATAAGCAAAGGGTCTTAAACCACTATAATTGAGTCTATACAATCCTCGGCCGGTACCAATCCAAAATCCGCCTCGGGTAGCTGAGCTAATCGCAAATACCGGGTTGTCGTTTAATACGCGCCCAGGAAAGCTGTAAAGAGTGTCGTCTTCATAAAAGAATAACCCACGCCCAGTAGCAATATAAAGCCGATCGCCATCAAACTGTAAATCATGCACCGAGGCATGCCCATACTTGCTACTGTTTATTATATTAATAAAGTTTTTATTGGTATCAAAGTAACCAACACCGCTTTTGTTAGCAATCCACAGTTTGTCATCGGGTGATTTACTAATCGCCATTACCGTTTCAGTCATTTTAGAAATTGCCGAGTGACGTTCAATACGGCCTTCGTGAGCAAGCCATAAACCTTCACTAAAACTGGCTAGCCAAACATTATTTTGATCATCGCGAAACATGTCAGCAAACCAAATACTTTGATCTAACTGACTTGGCTCAACCCATTGCCAATCACCTGACTTGCCACGAAATAATAAACGCCCATAAGTAGATACCCATAAGCCACCATTGGTGTCGCTCATAAATTTATAAACTGCAGAGTTATTCACATTAGGCAGTGGGAAAGAACGTAGTTCGTCATCTAAATCTAAAAAATAAGCACCCAACTCAGAGGCTAAATATAAATTACCATTTAAAAAAGAGAGATCGTGCACTATGGTTTGCGCTAAGCTGTCGGGTAATGACACTTTGGCAGTAAGCTCTAAGCGTAATTTAGAAAAGTCGGCAGCGCTTTTTGTCAGGCGCAGTAAATGTCTGTCGTTTACTAACCAAATACCTTCAGGTGCGAGCGCCATTTTGCTCACAGAGCCAACTATTTGAGTAATAACAGTGGGATTAACTATGGGTGATGGCTCATTAGTTTGATCGCGTAAATCAACCAAACTACGATCAACATAATACAGGCCATTAGCGGCTATCCAAATACCGCCTTTAGAGTCCTCTAAAATATCTCTAACCGGGCCTTTAATATTAAACTCTTGTGCACTAAGTGTTGCAGGGTCAATAACCACTAACCCATTTTTGGTGCCGATCCACAAAAAGCCTTGGCCATCTATTAGTAATTTATTAATACCATTACTTGGTAAAAAAAGACTATTTTGCGTGTTGTAGTTGGTAAAAGTATTGCCGTCAAAACGACTTAAACCAAATTGAGTTCCCAGCCACATATAACCTTGCTGGTCTTGCACAACACTTTTGAGTGATTGCGAGGGGAGTCCATCTTTAATATTCCATTGTTTAACTACGTAATCAGTAATTGAGGCCCAACTTGGCATAGCACAGGTTAGTAGTACAAAAACTAGTAAAAATCGCATCATATTGCTGCCACCTAGCTAAACAATCAAATAATAAACTAAAAGGGTAGTAAACCTACTTTTATCAGCGCTTGCAAACAAATAAGTGAAAATATACCTGCAAGTACGTCATCAATCATAATGCCAAATCCACCATGGGCACGCTTGTCGAGCACACGGATAGGGCCTGGTTTGACTATATCAAAAAAACGAAACAGTAAAAAACCAACCAATAATGTTTGCCAGCTCAGTCCCGTACCAATCATAGTGATGTAGTAACCTGCCACTTCATCCCATACAATCGCAGGGTGATCGTGTACCCCTAAATCATCTGCGGTCTTGCCACAAGCCCAAATACCAAAAACACTGATCACTACAGCAAATACTATTTGTAACCACAACGGGTAGTGCATGGTTATAAAAATAAAAGGTAAAGCGGCCAAAGTACCAAATGTGCCTGGGGCTATAGGTGCAAGCCCAGTACCAAAACCTAAACCAAAAAACTGATGTGGACGCTTTAGGTTAAATAAACGCTTGTTGTTCAACTTAAATCCTTAGAAAAGTGCTCAAAACCTTGGTGCTTAAAAGTAAACTTTTCGCCTTTATGTAACAGGTCAATTTGCCCTTCGCCACTTTTTATTTGGCCAATACAAATTGCCTCTACGCCATATTGACGCAGTTTTACATCAAGCATACTTTTATTGCTATCAGGCACGGTATAAAGCAGTTCATAGTCGTCGCCGTAATTTAGTATAAACGGTAATTGTTGTTCAAAATCAAGGCTAGCTTTCATTGCATCCGAGGTGGGTATGCTTTCAATATTAACCGTTGCGCTAACCTGCGACATATTTAGTATATGGCCTAAATCGGCTAGTAAACCATCTGAAATATCAATAGCAGAAGACGCAAGCCCACGTAATACCTGCCCTGCAGCCACTCTAGGTGTAGGGAAGTTAAGGCGCTTTTTAATATGTTTTAGGTGTTCAGGTTCAATTGTTAAGCCTTGCTTGCGAGACTCTATTGCAAGCCCTGCATCACCTAACGGCCCAGTAACAAAAATCCAGTCACCTACTTTTGCGCCATTTCGGCATAACGCAGTGCCTTCGGGCACTGTACCTTTTGCACAAATAGTAATACTCAAAGGTCCTTGAGTCGTATCGCCACCTATTATTTGCACATTAAAATATTCGGCAATTTCATGCATGCCGTCAGTCAATTCTTCAATCCATTGCTCATCAATACTCGGAAGTGTTAAAGCGATAGAAACCCATGTTGGCTCTGCCCCCATTGCCGCTAAATCACTTAAATTTACAGCCAATGCTCTGTGCCCGAGTGCGCGAGGTTCAATGTCGTCAAAAAAATGCACACCAGCAACGAGTGTATCGGTTGTAATAGCAAGCTGACAATTTTGCGGCACAGTAACTAATGCACAGTCATCTCCAATCCCTAAGTTAACATCACGGCGAGTAATACCACGACCTTTAAAATAACGATTAATTAATTCAAATTCCTTCATACACAAAAAAGCCGACCTATGCCGGCTCTCCTTTTTAACGGTAATTTATACCAGCCAGTTTTGATAAAATAATTATCAAAATTTGACTAAATATTACTTACGTAAATGCTTAACTGCTTTATCAAGTACACCGTTTACAAATTTATGGCTATCTTCAGCGCCAAACATTTTAGCTAATTCAATGCTTTCGTTGATAGCCACTTTGTATGGAACATCTTCACGAAATTTTAGCTCATAGCTGCTTAAACGTAATATTGCGCGTTCAACCATATCTAACTCATCGAATGGACGGGTTAAATGCGGTGATACAGCCTCGTCTAGTTGCTTATAATTTACCGCAACGCCACTGGCTAAATCTTTAAAATATTCAACATCAATTTTAGTCACGTCGTTTTCGATCAACATTTGTTGTTCGATATCGGCAATTGCATTGCCACTTAATTGCCAAGAATAAATGGCCTGAAGTGCTAATATACGTGCTTTACGTCTTGCTGCTGGTTTCACAAAAATTCCTTAAACTTAAATTTTATCTAACACATTAACCATTTCAAGCGCGCCTAAAGCAGCTTCGCCGCCTTTATTGCCCATTTTGGTGCCAGCACGCTCAATTGCTTGTTCAATGCTTTCTGTGGTTAATACGCCAAATGCAACCGGTATATCATACTCAAGTGATACTTGCGCAAGACCTTTGTTTGATTCGCCAGCAACTAGGTCAAAGTGTGGAGTACCACCTCTGATCACTACGCCTAAAGCGATGATTGCATCATACTGTTTTTTTGCCGCAATACGTTTCGCTGCTAAAGGTAATTCAACCGCGCCAGGTACATAAACCACGGTAATATCGTCATCCGATACACCACCTGTGCGTTTTAATTCATCAATAGCGCCTGCTAATAAGCTACTACCAATAAAGTCATTAAAGCGAGAAATGACAATGGCAAATTTTTTGCCCGGAGCGTACTTACTACCTTCAATAATTTTCATTTGATAACCTTAAAAATAAGTTTGAGCGATTTCGATTGCGCAAAAATTGCAGCGCATCATACCATAAAAATAAAATAATAGCCTAGCGCCTAATTACTGCGGCTCTATGTAGTCAACAACTTCTAAATGAAACCCTGAAAGTGCATGGTACTTTTTAGGGCGACTCATTAAACGCATTTGTTTAATGCCTAAATCGGCTAAAATTTGTGAACCCACGCCTACAGTACGAGACGTACCTGTAAATTTATTCGGTGTTACATCTTCACCCGAGTCTTCGGCTGCAAACGCTTTTACTGTTGCCTCAAGTTCTGCGGTGCTTTCTTGTTTGCCTAAAATAACTAACACACCATTGTGCTTCGCTATATAAGCCATTGCGTCAGACACGCCCCAGCTACGCTCAGAGTTTCTATCTGAGAGTAAAATATCGTTAAAGGTGCTTTGTAAATGCACTCGCACTACGGTTGGCGCTTGTTGTTTTATTTCGCCTTTTACTAATGCGTAATGTAGCTGTCCGTCAATGGTGTCTTTGTAGGTTACTAAATCAAACTCACCGTGCTCGGTAGGTAACTTACACTTTGCCACTTGCTCTATCGTGGTTTCGTTTAAGTTACGGTATTCAATTAAATCAGCTATGGTGCCAATTTTAATATCGTGCTGTTTAGAAAATACTTCTAAGTCAGGACGGCGCGCCATAGTGCCATCTGCATTGAGTATTTCAACAATAACCGATGAAGGCTCAAGCCCTGCTAAACGGGCTAAGTCGCAGCCTGCTTCAGTGTGCCCTGCACGCGTTAAAACACCGCCAGGTTGTGCCATTATAGGAAAAATATGCCCAGGCTGTACTATATCGCTAGGCACTGCGCCTTTAGCTATAGCGGCCTGTACTGTACGTGCTCTATCTGCTGCCGAAATACCTGTAGTAACGCCTTTTGAAGCTTCTATCGACATTGTAAAATTAGTTGAAAACGCAGCACCGTTATTTTTTACCATAAGCGGTAAATCAAGTTGCTCGCATCGCTGTTGCGTCATAGTTAAACAAATTAAACCACGGCCATGCGTGGCCATAAAGTTAATAGCTTCTGCACTAATATGCTCGGCGGCAATAATTAAATCGCCTTCATTTTCCCTGTCTTCATCGTCCATTAAAATAACCATTTTACCGGCTTTAATGTCTGCGATAATTTCTTCTGCGCTATGTAAGTTCATAATTCACTCTTATTAGTTGTTAGTTGCGTTACTTAATAAAGCCCGCTTTAGCGAGTAAGCTCATTGAAATATCAGCGCCCGTAGGCTGCTCTGCGCCTTTTATAAGCCGCTCTAAATAACGCGCAATTTGGTCGACTTCCAAATTAACTTGGGTGCCCACTTTAAAATTAGCTATCGTAGTTTGCTCGCTAGTATGGGGCACAATCGTTAATTTAAATTTATTACCTTCTACTGCGTTCACTGTTAGGCTAATACCATCAATACATACAGAACCTTTATACGGTATGTATTTCATTAGGTTTTCATCTGTGGTTAGCCAATATTCTGTAGCACGTGCATTTGGCGTAATGGCGGTAATTGTAGCAATGCCATCAACATGGCCAGACACTAAATGCCCACCTAAACGCGAAACCGGTTGCATGGCTTTTTCAAGATTAACTGTTTGCCCTAATGTGTAATGAGCAAAACCAGTTAAATCTATCGTTTCATTCGATAAGTCGGCACTAAAACCATCGGCATGTTTATCAACAACAGTTAAACACACACCATTAGTGGCAATACTATCTCCTAACTTAACATCACTCATATCAAGGTCAGGGCTTTGTACACGAATAGCTAAATCGCCTTGTTTTTTTTGTAATAAAGCAATTTTGCCTGTGGCTTCTATTATCCCAGTAAACATAGCATTACTCTTTTGTTTCAAGTGGTTTTAATGAGCTTTTTACTGCGCTAATACGTAAATCATCACCTATACGCGTACACTCATTAAAAGTTAAATCAATCGTATTTTGCATACTGATCAACTCAGGAAAATTAACTAAACTCTTGCCATCACACCCAATTAATTTAGGCGCTAGATAAAAAATAAATTCATCTATTAAATCCAGTTCAACCATTTTACCCGCAAGGGTTGCTCCAGCCTCTAGCCACACAGTATTAAATTGCAGCTTTGCGAGCTTTTTTAAAACCGCGGTTAAATCAACTTTTGAATTAATAGCAGTTACTACTATATGCTTTACAAAATGCGGCCAATGTTGCGATTTATCAACCTTGGTAGTAAAAATTATTATTTCACTTTCAATAGCAAATAAAGCAAGATTTGGGGTTAAACGATTTTGCGAGTCAATAATAACACGCACCGGTTGGCGAAGCGGTAACTGTGTAGGTAATGCCTGCGGTAATTCATTTTTACGCACATTTAATTTAGCGTCATCTACTAATACTGTGTCGGCACCGGTTAAAATAGCGCAACTTTGTGCACGATATAACTGTACGTCTTGGCGTGCTGCTGCGCCTGTTATCCACTTACTTTGGCCATTATTAAGCGCTGTTTTACCATCAATACTGGCGGCCATTTTACACGTAACATAGGGCAGGCCATGCTCCATGCGTTTAAAAAAGCCTAAATTAAGCGCCCTAGCCTGTGCTTCAAGTAACCCATACGCAACCTCAATACCAGCGTCGCTAAGTATTTTCAGCCCCTTACCAGCCACTTGTGGATTGCTATCGACCATAGCGGCAATTACTTTTACCACACCGGCGGCTTTTAAACCTTCTGCGCACGGTGGTGTACGGCCATAATGGCTACATGGCTCAAGCGTAACATAAGCAGTTGCGCCTTTTGCTTTACTGCCAGCCATAGCAAGTGCATTTACTTCTGCATGCCCTTGTCCGGCAAGCTGATGAAATCCCTCGCCTACTATTTCATTGTTTTTAACTAATACACAACCTACGTTTGGATTAGGCGTGGTAGTAAACCGGCCTTTTTTAGCCAGTTCTATAGCACGTGCCATATACATTTCGTCATCTTGGTTAAAAACGCAGTCGCTTTGCATACTTACTCCCCTAAACGGGCAATTTCTTCGCCAAATTCGCGAATATCTTCAAACGAGCGATACACCGAGGCAAAGCGCACATAAGCTACTTTATCGAGCTTTTTAAGCGCTTCCATAATGCACTCTCCCACTAAATGGCTCGAAACCTCTCGCTCACCGGTTGCGCGTAATTGCGACTTTATTATATTAACTACTTCTTCTACTTGTTCGGTACTTACGGGGCGTTTTTCCAGTGCGCGGTTTAAACCATTTAACAATTTATCTTCGTTAAAGGGTTCGCGGCTGCCATCTTGTTTTATTACCCGTGGCATAACCAGTTCTGCGCCCTCAAACGTAGTAAAACGCTCATGGCAGTCATTGCATTCACGACGACGACGCACTTGGTGACCACCGCCAACCAGGCGAGAGTCAATAACTTTGGTATCTTTTGCGGTACAAAATGGGCAATGCATAGCTAGGTACTTCCGTTTTAAAAAACAAAAAAGGCCGCTTTAAAGCGGCCTTTATCTTAGCAAAAAACTAAGCGATTGTGATCTAAATTACTGTTTTACTTTTATTAAGCGTAAACAGGTAGTTTTGCACAAATTGCTTTTACTTTTTCTCTTACTTGCGCCTGTACTGATTCATCATTGATGTTATCTAGTACGTCACAGATCCAGCCAGCAAGCTCTTTAGATTCTGCTTCTTTAAAACCACGACGAGTGATTGCAGGTGAACCAATACGTAGGCCAGATGTTATAAACGGTGAACGTGGATCGTTAGGCACTGAGTTTTTGTTAACTGTAATATGAGCGTTACCCAAAGCAGCATCAGCATCTTTACCGGTAATATCTTTATTGATTAAATCAAGTAAGAATAAGTGGTTTTCAGTTTTGTCAGATACAATTTTGTAGCCACGTTCCTGCATAACAGCAACCATAGCTTGTGCATTTTTAACAACTTGTGTTTGGTATACTTTAAATTCTGGTTGTAGGGCTTCTTTAAATGCCACAGCTTTAGCAGCAATAACATGACATAAAGGACCGCCTTGGCCACCAGGGAAAACAGCACTGTTAAGCTTTTTGTAAATAGCTTCGTCGCCACATGCCGAAATAATTAAACCACCACGAGGGCCTGCTAAGGTTTTATGTGTAGTTGTAGTAACAACATGTGCGTGAGGAACTGGGCTTGGGTAAATACCCGCCGCAATTAAACCAGCAACGTGCGCCATATCTACAAAAAAGTAAGCGCCAATTTTATCAGCAATTTCACGTAATTTAGCCCAATCAACAATACCTGAGTATGCTGAGAAGCCACCAATAATCATTTTTGGTTTGTGCTCAAGTGCTAGCGCTTCAACCTGTGCGTAATCAATTTCGCCTGTAGTTTCATCTAGGCCATACTGAATTGCATTATAAAGCTTACCTGAAAAGTTTACGTGTGAACCATGCGTTAAATGGCCGCCATGAGCTAAGCTCATACCTAGTACGGTATCACCGGCGTTTAACAATGCTAAAAAAACGGCCGCATTTGCTTGCGAACCAGCATGTGGTTGTACGTTTGCATAGTCAGAACCAAATAGTTCGTTAGCACGGTCAATCGCTAATTGCTCAACAACGTCTACATGCTCACAACCGCCATAGTAACGTTTGCCCGGATAACCTTCTGCGTATTTATTAGTTAACTGTGAACCCTGTGCTTCTAGTACGCGTGGGCTACAGTAGTTTTCAGAAGCGATTAATTCAATGTGATCTTCTTGGCGCGCAGTTTCTTTTGCAATTGCGTCAAATAACTCTGGGTCAAAATCTGAAATATTCATGCTACGTTCTAACATTGGGGTCTCCTGGGGCAAGGTGTATGGTATTTTTTAGAGGCTTTATTGTACGCTTAAAACGACTATTTGCCTACGCTCTTAAGTTGAGGATATTTAAACAGGGATTGAATTTATTTCACAGGCTTTTTAAGATGATATTTTTTAATCATTACATAATAAATTAAAATATATATTAATTATTATATTTACATAGCTAATGAAAGTATTAACACCCACACTAAAATATACCTATAAAAAAAGCGACCAAGGCCGCTTTAATTAGATCTTACTTTTAACTTAATTTTTTAATTATTTCAGTACGTAAGGCATCATAATCAGCATTTATATCATTAGCTAAACATGGCTTGGCTAATGCATCTGCAAGTGGTTTTGGCATAGCTAGTTCAATGTTTAAAATACCTTCAACACTGTCTTTAAATTTAGCTGGATGAGCCGTTGCTAAAAAGATTCCGGCAGCGCCAGGAGCGCGATTTTCAACAAGTCCTTGGTATGCAATAGCGGTATGCGGCTCAGCAACATAACCTGTTTGTTGAATATTTTTCATCACTGTTTGCGTATCTTGCTCGTTTACGCTAGTTGAATAAAAATTATCGTAGCTAAACCAATTGTTGTCGAGCATAGATTGCACTCGTGGCCAGTTATTTGGCTTGCTTACATCCATTGCATTTGAAAGTGATTCAAGTGTCGCGTTTGGCGTCCAGTTTTTATCCAGCATAAAGCGCGGTACTGTATCGTTTTGATTAGTAGTTGCACTAAGCTTGCCAACAGGCAAACCAATAACAGCACCTATCATTGCCGCGCACACATTACCAAAGTTACCACTTGGAACCGAAATATGCGCAGTAGCCCGTTTTGCTTTTGGTAATTGTGCAATTGCCTCAAAGTAATAACAAACTTGTGCCACTAAGCGACTAATATTAATAGAGTTAGCAGAGTTAAGCCCCAGTGTAGATTTAACTTCTTCATCTAAAAAGGCATTTTTAACTAACTCTTGGCAATCATCAAAGCTGCCTTCAACCGCATAACAATGAATGTTGCCACCCAATGTAGTAAAGAGCTTTTGCTGCGCCAGTGAAATTTTGCCTTTAGGGTATAAAATTACCACGTCGATATTAGGCTTATTATAAAACGCATGTGCAACCGCCGCGCCAGTATCGCCCGACGTTGCAGTTAAAATAGTCACTTTATCGCCTTGATTAAACTGCGCTAAACACTCTGCCATAAAGCGCGCACCAAAATCTTTAAACGCTAAGGTAGGCCCATGAAACAATTCTAAGCAATAAGTGTTCTCTGCCACTTCCACCAGCTTAACCGGAAAGTTAAATGCATTTTTAACCATATGTGCAACGGTATCTGCTGGTAATTCATCGCCAATTAAATGCGAGAGTATTTTACTGCTACGGGTTACAAAATCCATATCAAGTAGTGCATCAACATCCGTTAGTGGTGTTAACGACTCGGGAAAAAACACCCCTTGATTACGCCCTAAACCCGTTTTTACTGCCTCAACAAACGACACTTGTTGCGAACTATCTTTTAAATTATGTAATTGCATAACTACTATCCTATAAAACTGTTAATTGACGTGTGCCGTCGTTATCTAATTTACAAATATGGCAAAAACCTTGCTCGTTTATGTAGTTACTTTCAAGCCACTGCGCGCACTGCTGTGCAGCTTTTAATGTTTTACACACAGTAAATAATGTTGGCCCTGCACCAGAAATACTAACAATTTCGGCGCCTAGCGCTGGCAAACTCGCTTTTGCTTCACTAAAACCTGTTATAAGTGGCGCACGGTATGGCTCGGCTATATGGTCTTGCATAATACTTAATGCATCATCAAAGCGATGCATTAACAATAAACTACTAAAGGCAGATAAACGCTGCGCAAATTCTACACCTGCGTGCATGCTCAACTCCTTTGGTAAAACTGAGCGTGCTTTTGCTGTATTAAGTGAAAAACCAGGAAACGCAGCAACGTAATACCAGTTTTCATCAACTGGTAAAGCAATTGATTTATTAGGAATTAAATCGCCAGTTAGCTGCAGGCCACCTAAATAACATGGCGTGATGTTATCGTAATGACGACCACCACTAACAACTGCCTCAAAGTCGGCCATTAACTCAATAAGTTCAACTTGGCTAAGCTTGGTACCGGCAAATTTATCAAGGGCAGCAAAGGTTGCAACCACCGAACACGCACTTGATCCTAGCCCTGAACCTATGGGTAAGTTCTTTTTCAGCTCCAACTTTACACTTGCCATATTAGGCGCTACATGCGCTCTAAAATGCACTAAACATTGATACGCTAAGTTTTCACTGGCATCACTTGGTAGCTTATGCGCGTATTCGCCAGAGCAAATAAACTCATCACTCGATGCGGCACTAACAACGGCTACATCGCCTAATAAACTGCCGTCAATAGGTGCAAGAGCTGCGCCTAATGCGTCAAAACCAACGGCAAAATTACCAATAGATGCGGGAGCATATACTTCAATCATTGTTTGCTCCTAGCGCGATAACGTTTTTAAAATATCAGCAAATACACCAGCGGCTGTTACTGCCGAGCCTGCGCCATAGCCTCGTATAACAAATGGGCGTGGCTGATAATACTGACTTAAAATTGCTAATGCGTTTTCGCCATCACGAATATCGTAAAGTGCATGCTTTGCATCAACGGCTTCTATACCTACCTTACAGTGACCTTGCTTAATTGTGCCTACGTAACGCAGTACTTTACCCTCTGCGGCAGCACTTGCTATTCGGTCGTTAAAACCTGCGTTTAGGCTAGGGAGCTTTTCCATAAACGTATTTACATCATCGCCTTGTGCAAAACCGTGCGGTAATACCGACTCTACTTCAATGTCGCTTAGCTCTAGTGGCATCCCAGATTCGCGGGCAATAATTAATAGTTTTCGTGCTACGTCTGTCCCCGATAAGTCATCACGCGGATCAGGTTCAGTAAAGCCACTTTCTTTAGCTTTAATTGTTGCCTCAGACAGTGACAAGCCATCTTGCAGCGCACCAAACATGTACGATAGCGAGCCTGATAAAATACCGCTAAATTCTAGTAACTCGTCTCCTGCACCAAATAACGATTTTAAGTTATCAAGTACCGGCAAACCGGCTCCTACATTGGTTTCGTATAAAAACTTACGGCCATTTTTTTGCGTTGCTGCAATTAAGTCTTGATAGTAAGCATACGAGCTTGTATTGGCCTTTTTATTTGCGGCTACGACATGGAAACCGGCATTTAAAAAGTCTACGTATTGCGCCGATAACGCATCTGACGAAGTACAATCAACTAATACTGGGTTTATTAAATGATTTTGCTGTACAAATTGTTCAACTAGTTTTAAATCAAAAGCCTGCTCTGATGCGCCAAGCTTTTGCTGCCAGTCATCAAAGGCAATACCTTCACTGTCTAAGTGTAGCTGGCGAGAGTTGGCAACCCCATAAAGCTTAAGTTTAATATTGCGTTTTTCAAGCCAAGCTTGTTGACGCTCTAATTGCTCAATAAGCTCTTGACCTACTAAACCACACCCTAATAAAAACACGTCAATTGATGGAATATGGGTAAAGAAGTTCTCATGACAAACCTTTACAGCGCCATTACAACGTTCACCATCGATCACGGCCGAAATAGAACTTTCGGTAGAGTCTTGGGCTATAGCTACAATATTTACTTGTGCTTGAGCAAGTGATGCAAAAAACTTAGCCGCTAAACCTTTGTGCGCACGCATATTATCGCCCACCAAAGTAACAATAGCTAAGTTACGCTTTACTTGTATTGGTTCAATTAAACCTGCTTGAGACTCTAATTTAAATGCGGTTTGCAGCGCTTCAAGTGCCAGCGCTAAATCGACCTCATGAACACAAAAACTAATACTGAACTCACACGATGACTGGGTAATTAAAACAATCGACACATTATCAAGGGCAAGGGCATTAAATACTTTAGATGCCATCCCTACTTTACCTTTCATGCCCGGGCCCGACACGGTAAGCATTGCTAAATCTTGTAAACTTGATAGTGCTTTTACTGGCTCAGATGAAACGCTCTCGTTACTAATAAGTGAGCCTTGTGCATTGGGGTTACGCGTGTTTTTAATTTCGCACGGTACACCCGCTTTAGCGCAGGGTAAAATTGTTTTAGGGTGTAATACTTTTGCACCAAAGTAAGAAAGCTCCATCGCTTCTTTATAAGATAAAAAATCAACTTTAGTGGCGGTTTTTATATAACGCGGATCAGCACTGTAAACACCATCTACATCAGTCCAAATTTGGCAAACATCGGCTTCTAAACAAGCTGCCGCAATTGCCGCAGAATAATCTGAGCCATTTCGGCCCAAAGTGGTTAGTTCGCCTTGCTCATTACTGGCAGTAAAACCGGGCATAATATAAATAGTTGCTGGTTGTTCTTTTAATACGGCTTGAAAGCGCACTTTACTGGCAACTAAGTCTGCCTCTGCATCTATGTAACCACCGGTTGATACTATGCAATTGGTCGCTTCAAGGTACTGCGCGTTTAAATCACCGAGTAAGCATTGCATTAACGACACACTAACGCGCTCACCAAAGCTAATAATAAAAGCACGTACTTGCTCAGGGCAGCATTTAATAAGTGATACACCATCAAGTTTATTTTTAAGCTCGGTAAAATTTGGCCAGTTTTCAATTTCACCATAGCCTTGCTCTACTGCTTTTTTTAACTCGTCACATCGATTTACCAGTGCTTGCCACAAGTGACTAAAGTCTTCACCCTGCTCAGCCGCTGAGGCTAATGCAACTAATGAATCTGTCATGCCACCGGGGGCTGAAAGCACTAATAACATTTCATCTTTTAATTGTGCTTTTGCAAGCACGGCAACCATCTCTAAGCAAGCAAAGTCGGCAAGCGATGATCCGCCAAATTTTAAAACGCGCATTTTTTATGTTTCCTCATTCCATAAAACGAAAAAAGGCCTGGGTTCTAAGTGAACACAGGCCTTTAAATTTGTTGCACCGACCTATGCCACTATCCAGTTAGGATGATGGTTGTAATAATAATGGTCGCTGCAAGACTAAATGTTTTCATAGCTTAAGACTGCCTTAACACAGGCTATACTGTCAACCCTCATTAAGAAGATAAAACAGTCTTTTTTTTCATCTTAACTTCTAGTAAATGCCAAATTTATGCAAAATATTATTAAGTATTATTTTGCCAACTGGCTTTTCGATAAACCCTATAACACCTAATTGTGCTACGCGCTGCTGCATTTGCTGTTGAATATCTGCCGAAATGACTAATACAAAACACTCCATTTTTTCTGCTTTAATATGCTCCAACACCTGCACACCATCGAGTATCGGCATAGTTAAATCGAGGCAAACTAAATCAAAATGTTGTTCTTTCAATAACGCTAACGCATCTACTCCATTTATCGCTTGGCGTATATCGGCGGTTATACAGTCATTTAAGCAACGTATCACTTGTTTGCGGGCTACTGCTGAATCGTCACAAACTAAAATAGAAAAGTTCATCATGAAAACCAGTTACTAAGGCGATGCATTAAAGCCAGCATAAAAACAACCTCTCGTTCAGCCAAACTTAAAGCCGAAAAACTTCAAAAATATCGAGCTTCACTATAACTGAATTAATGTAAAATACACTAGGGCGTGTTAATTTTTCAAAATTGAAATTTATTCAACCAAGAGTTATTTATATTTGGCCTAGCCTGCGATTATCAAACCCAGCATTAAACTATAGTGTAATGCAAAAAGCTAAACGCTAAATACATATGCGCTTAGTTTTAAACGGCCTGTATAAAAGTGTAGCAACTTATTGCGCAACAAGTGCGCAGCGACAGCAAGCAAGATTACACATACTCAATTATGACTGCGCTCCTTAAAACAACTTGCTATTTTTTAAATATGCCACAATAAAATCAGCCATTTCGAGATACTGATTTTATTGCTATGATTGTGCAAATTTTTCAAATGGATCTGTATTCCTATGTGGTTTAGTAACCTTATATGTTATCGCTTTAAACAAGATGTTTCGTATACACAAGAAGATTTTGACAAAGCATTAGAGCAAGACTTATTTCGTCCATGTACGGGCCAAGAGCTGGCTACATTTGGCTGGACAAAAGCGTTTGGGAAACACGGCGAAACTTTATCGCATTTTTCACAAAAAAGTATTTTAGTTTGCGCTAAGCGCGAAGAAAAAGTATTACCTGCATCGGTTATAAATGAGCTAGTTGCAGAAAAAGTCGATTTAATTGAAGCTGAAGAAAATCGCCCCGTTAAAAAGAAAGAAAAAGACGAATTAAAAGAAAACATTTTACATACACTGCTACCACAAGCATTTAAAAAGTCGAGCTTACAGTTTGCATTTATTGACCAAGAAAACGGCTGGGTTGTGGTTAATAGCGGCAGTTTTAACAAAGCCGAAGAGTTACTCGCACTTTTGCGTAAATCGTTAGGCACACTGCCTGTAGTACCTGCATTTGCCAATTACGACCTAGATGTATTTTTAACCGACTGGTTAACTAACTTCAGCACGCCTGAAGGTTTTGCAATAGGCTCAGATGCAGAGTTAGAAGAAGCAGATGACAGTGGTGCGCAAGTTAAGCTTAAAGGCCACGACCTATCGTGCGACGAAGTTAAATCGCACCTTGAAACCGGTAAACGTGTTACTAAGCTTGCACTTGATTGGCAAGAACGCGTTAAGTTTATGCTGCAAAACGACGGTTCTATTAAGCGTTTAAGCTACAGCGATACCTTAAAAGAAGAAAATGCTGATATTCCAAAAGAAGACATGGCAGTAAAACTCGATGCTGACTTTATTTTAGCTTCAGAAGAAATTAAACAGCTACTTGAAGAGCTAACTCAAGGCTTAGGCGATATAGACGACTTAGCTTAAGCGCTACCCCTTGCTAAGTTAAGCCAAAAAAAGCACGATTTAATCGTGCTTTTTTACACTCACTACTTAATTACTATTAGCAAAACATCTCTTTTATATCGTCAACCATAGCGTGATACTCATCGCTGGTGAAAAGCTGCATAGAAGGAATAATTCCTTTGTTAATATAAACCTGTAGCGCGGCCGACTTATCTGACACTTGTAGCGTGCCCTCTAAAATTGCACCAATCCTAATAAAATCAATATAGCTTACCTGCTCAGGGCGATGACTGGCATCAGCCCAGTTTTGCGCCACATCAACAAATTCATCAGGAAACTCCCACGCTTTCATTATAGAGCCACCAATTTTACCACTGAGCTTTTGAATTGCATGGGCTAAAAAGCTAGGATTAGCAAATACCTCAGGATGGCGTTCGGCTTCGGTTAAAATGGGTAATACTCCAATATTATAAATTAATGATGCCAAGGTAATCGAATCTCTATTTAAAGAGTTTTGCTTATTATTCTTTAAGTAAAATTCCATTAATGCAATTGAGTGACTCGCTACTATTAACGTTTTTTGCCACGCTTTGCCCATGTAACCTTTAATTAGCTCGTTGTTAGATACAAACAATTGCTCCATTGCCATAGCCGTTGCAATATTTTTAATTTGTCGTAAGCCTATGCGAGTAACTGCTTGATGTAAGTTAGATACCTTAACTGAGCGCCCCATAATTGCACTGTTAGCTACTTTAATCATCCGGGCTGTTAGTGCTGGATCATGTGCAATCACATCGGCCATTTGCATCAAATTCACGTCATTATTATCAGCAGCTTGGCGCACTTTAATTGCCACTTCAGGTAAAGTAGGCAGCACCAAAGTGTCGTTATTTATTCTATCGATCAAAATTGTTAACAATGCGTTTTCAGTAGACATAACATCCCTATGATTAGTTATTTATAAGCTAAAACAAGCCCTATATTGTTGTTATTATATGCTTGAGTATTACTTAACTTATAGTTAAAGCTAACAAAATTACATAAATTTATTTTTTACTTACTATTTAACATCAATTAATTACACCTCTAACGCCTAAAACTTGCTATTTACCACGGTGTTTTGCTTTAATGCAGTCACTATAAGGCAGTATTTTTAAGATAGTAAGCGCCTTAGCGAACTGCGTACAAATAATAAATCTTACTTTTAAATAGGCAAAATAATGAATTTAAATAAAATTAGCCAAGCAATTATGCTCTCCGGCATCGTTTTTCTTAGTGCTTGTTCAGAGCAAGCACCTTCTTCTAGTAATAAAACGGCTGTTAAAACAGAGCAAGTAAAGCCAGTAGGTCCAACACTTATAAATACCGATAAACAACGTTTAGACATTTACACTGACTTTAGCTTACAAACTGATTTATCACATTTAAGTGATAACCAAAAAGCCATGGTGGCAAAGCTTATAGATGCTTCAATAATTATGGATGATTTATTTTGGCAGCAAGCGTTTGGTGAAAATAAAGAGTCATTTTTAGCTAAACTAGCTGATGACAAAGTGCGTAAATTTGCCGACATAAACTACGGTCCATGGGATCGTTTAAACGGCGATAAAGTGTTTTTATCAAGCTATAAAGAAAAAGCAACTGGTGCACAGTTTTACCCTGCAGATATAACTAAAGAAGAGTTAAATAAAGCTGATCTTGCAGATAAAAATGGGCTTTACTCTATTATTAAACGTGATGAGCAAGGTAACCTTTACAGCGTGCCATATTCTAAAGAGTACGCAACCGAGCTTTTAGAGGCTGCTAACTTGCTACGTGAAGCAAGTAAACTAGCAGACGATAAAGAGTTTGCTAACTACTTAAACCTTCGTTCAGACGCGCTACTAAACGATGACTTTCAAGCGTCTGATTTTGCGTGGATGGATATGAAAAATAACCCTGTAGATGTGGTTATTGGTCCAATTGAAACTTATGAAGACCAATTGTTTGGTTACCGTGCTGCTTATGAGTCTTATGTATTAATTAAAGATTTAGCATGGAGCGAACGCCTGGCTAAATTTGCTGCCTTTTTACCTGAGCTACAAAAAGGCTTACCGGTTGATGATAAATATAAACAAGAAGTTCCGGGATCAGACGCCGACCTAAATGCCTACGACGTTGTTTACTATGCAGGGCACTCAAATGCGGGCAGTAAAACCATTGCAATAAACTTACCAAACGACGAGCAAGTACAGCTTGAAAAAGGCACGCGCCGTTTACAACTTAAAAATGCTATGCGCGCTAAGTTTGACAAAATTTTAGTACCAATTGCAGAGCAACTTATTGTGCCTGAGCAACGTAAGCATATTACCTTTGATGCATTTTTTGCTAATACCATGTTCCATGAAGTAGCTCATGGCTTAGGCATTAAAAATACCCTTACTGGTAAGGGAACTGTGCGCCAATCATTACAAGAACACGCCAGTGCGCTAGAGGAAGGTAAAGCCGATATTTTAGGTTTATACATGATTGAGCAACTACTTAAAAAAGGCGAAATTACTGAAGGTACACTAGAGGATTACTACACCACCTTTATGGCTGGTATATTCCGCTCAGTACGTTTTGGTGCATCTAGTGCTCATGGTAAAGCGAATATGATCCGCTTTAACTTTTTTGCTCAAGAAGGTGCTTTTTCTAAAAATGAAGCCGGTTTATACCGTGTAAATATGGAAAAAATGAGCCATGCTATGGCTAAATTATCGCGCTTAATTTTAACCATTCAAGGTGATGGCGATTATCAAAAAGTAGATCAGCTTATTGCTACGCACGGTAATATTAAAGCAGAGCTAGCAGAGGATTTAGAAAAGCTAAGCCAAGCTAATATTCCGGTTGATGTTACTTTTAAACAAGGCAAAGCAGTGTTGGGCCTTAAATAGTTTATAGCCTATTTACTACCTAAAATAGCCTAGTAAATAAAAACTAAAAAAGCGTTACAGCTCAAAACTGTAACGCTTTTTTATTGAGTTAAAAGTGCTCGGTGTCGTTATTTAAGCTAAACGCTAATTATTTAGTAATAATTACTTAGCAGTAATAACGCTGCGCACTACAGGCTCTAAACTACTCATTCCCCAATGCTTTCCCTTTGCTAGGGCCGATTCAATATCAAGCCCCTCTGCATGAGCAGAAATAGCCATTAAAGCTCCTACTCTATTGCTACTAGCACAATGTAACAGCACAGGTTCGCCGTTTAGTTCTGCCATTATTTTAGCCAGCTTTTGTGCGTTTTCAACGCTAACATCTTGCGCGCCAGCAATTGGCAATGCGTGATACTGCATCCCTAACGAAGCCACCAACTGGGCTTCATCCCAGTCTTGCTCGTTTTCGCCACGTAAATTAATTACGTGCTTTACTCCAGCATTAGCGAGTTGTTTAAGCTGCTCGCTCGTTGGTTGTGCCGCAGACAACGTTTGATTTTCGTGAATAACTAAATTACGCACATCGCTAGTTTTAACTGCTGTAATATTAATAGACTGCTCTGTTGCAAACGCTGCGCCTGTAGTTAATAGCGCAGTGATAAATAATGCATTGGCAAACAACTTAATATGTCTCATCTTGGCTCTCTCTATAAGGTTTTAGAATTAAAAGTGGGCTTTTATTTTTGCTATTTTCTCGTCTTCATATGGCACTGCCGGGTGTTTACCCCATACTGGCGCAGGCCAAGCGGCATCGCTAGTAAAACGCGCAATATGATGAATATGTAATTGCGGCACCATATTACCAAGCGCCGCCACGTTTAATTTATCGGGATTAAATACCCGCATTAATAAATGACTCAATTTTGCCGACTCGCGCAAATAAGTAACTTGCTCATCCTCGCTTAAGTCAATTATCTCTTTTAAACCGGCTTTTTTTGGCACCAAAATAAACCAGGGGTACTGGCTATCGTTCAATAGTAATACTTTACACAGCGGCCAATCGGCAAGCTCTATACAATCGCGCTTAAGCTCTGGGGCTAGTTCAAATGTGGGGTGGGTCATCATAGTGTCCTACTTTGTCTTTAATAATTACCACTTTATAGCATTTAGTTGCAGTTGCACACGCTTGGCTTTACCATTCTAAGCAATATTTATTAAAGCGAAGGCAACCCTGTGCTAAAAAAAATAAAACATCTTTCACTGGCCATCCCTCTGCTAGCAAGTGCTGTTAGCGTACAAGCAAAACCACTCTCGCTAGAGCGTATTTTTGACGACCCGAGTTTATCGGGTAAATCTCCAGTGCAATTAAAGTTTTCGCCCGACGGCAATCGCGTTACTTATTTACAAGGCAAAAGTGACGACTATAACCGCTACGACTTATGGGAATATAACTTAAAAGATAACACCAACCGCATGCTGGTCGATTCAGCTAAGTTATTCTCGGGCCCAGAGAACCTCTCTGACGAAGAAAAAGCACGCCGCGAGCGCCAGCGTATTTTTGGCCAAGGTATTCTTGAATATAAGTGGTCTAAAGATGGTAAAGCGTTATTGTTCCCACTTAACGGCGATTTGTATTACTACGAACTAGCAGCAAATAAAAGTAAAAAACTCACCAATACCGAGGCATTTGAAACCGATGCTCGCTTTTCGCCCAAAGGTAATTTTGTATCTTTTATTCGCGAGCAAAACCTGTACGCTTTAGCGCTCGATTCTGGTAAAGAAATACAATTAAGTAGCGATGGCGGCGGCATTATTAAAAATGGCATGGCCGAATTTGTTGCACAAGAAGAAATGAGCCGTATGACCGGCTATTGGTGGGCCGACGACGAGTCTAAAATTGCCTTTACTCGCGTTGACGAAAGCCCAGTAAAAGAAGCGCTACGCAACGAAATTTACGCCGACGAAGTAAAACTATTCAATCAACGTTACCCATTTACTGGCACTAACAACGTTAAAATACAGCTTGGCGTAGTTACCTTAAACAATCAGCAAGTGGATTGGGTTGATTTAGGCAAAGATGAAGATATTTACCTTGCCCGAGCAAAATGGTTAAAAGATAGTAATACGCTCTCGTATCAATGGCAAAACCGCTCACAGCAAACGTTAGAGCTGCGCTTTTATAACAGCAAAACTAAAAGCCAAAAAGTAGCGCTCACCGAAAGTAGCGATACCTGGATAAACTTACACTTTGACCTTGAGTTTTTAAAAGACAAAAAGCATTTTGTGTGGGCGTCTGAGCGTGATGGTTTTAAACATTTATACCTTTATCGCACCAATGGCCAATTAGTACGTCAAATTACTAACGGCGAATGGGCGGTCGATAGCTTAAAAGGCATAGATGAGAAAAAAGGCCTCGTTTACTTTTCAGGCAGAAAAGACACCCCACTCGAAAGCCACTTATACAGTGCCTCGTTATTTAAAAAAGGCGATATTAAACGCATTACCGAGCAAGGCCAATATCACGACGTCGTACTTGCCAAAGACAACAAAACCTTTATTGATAATAGCTCGGCGGTTAATCAGCCAAACGCTGCAGCTCTGCGTAAAATAAATGGCGAGTTTATTACTTGGCTTGAAGAAAACAAGCTAGATAACACGCACCCGCTTACGCCTTACTTAAGTGATTTAGCGACGCCTGAATACGGCACACTTAAAGCCGAAGACGGCCAAGTAATGCATTATAGGTTATTTAAACCAAGCAATATAAGTGACGCTAAAAAACACCCTGTTATTGTAAACGTATACGGTGGCCCACATGCACAGCGAGTAACTAATAGCTGGCGTAGTAAAAACCTATATTTTCAATATATGGCGCAACAAGGCTATGTGATTTTTCAACTTGATAACCGCGGCTCATACAACCGTGGCAAAAAGTTTGAAGATGCTATTTATAAAAATTTAGGTGAAGTAGAAGTTGCTGATCAAATTAAAGGCGTGGAATTTTTACGTACGCTTGATTATGTAGACCCACAACGTATTGGTATTTACGGCCACAGTTATGGCGGTTACATGGCACTAATGACCATGTTTAAAGCTGGCGATTACTTTAACGCAGGTGTTTCTGGCGCGCCAGTAACCGACTGGGCACTTTACGACACTCATTATACTGAGCGTTATTTAGGCCACCCGGCCACTAATGCTAAAGGCTATGAAAACAGTGCGGTATTTCCGTATATTGACGGCTTAAAAGGTCCATTAATGATTTACCACGGCATGGCCGACGACAATGTGTTGTTTACTCATGCCACTAAATTATTTAAACAATTACAAGATACCAATAAACCGTTTGAAATGATGACCTACCCAGGCTCTAAACACAGCCTACGCGGTAAAACAGTGCAAACGCACCTACACCAAACCATTACTAACTTCTTTAATCGTCATTTTAATGTTAAATAACAACTAAATGTTGAATAAATAGACTAAAGGCTGATTATAAATCAGCCTTTTTTTTGCCTTAATAAGTGCTAAGTTTAGTTATATAAATAAACTTAATAAAAGCACAGCAGTGCTGTACCCATTAAGGAATAAACATATGCTCAACCTTCGTCGTTTTACTATTTTTCAGCGTTTTGCACTGTTAGTTGGTATCGTTGTATTGGGACTGGTTATATTAAGTATTTCGAGCTTAAGTAATCAGTATCAAGCGCTTAAAAATGAGCAATATCTTAAAACTCAAAACCTAGTAGAAACCGCCTATAGCGTTATTGATCACTTTTATAATCTTGAGCAAAGTAATACCCTCACCCAACAACAAGCGCAGTCGCAAGCTTTAGCTACAATTAGTGCCCTTAGGTACGATAATACCAACTATTTTTGGATAAATGACTACCACCCAAAAATGATAATGCATCCATTTAAGCCAGGCTTAAATGGTACAGATTTAACTAATAACAAAGACCCCGATGGCACAGCATTATTTGTAGAAATGGTAAAGGTGACTCAACAAGCAGGTTCAGGGTTTGTACCTTATAAATGGCCTAAACCAGGTAAAGACAAACCAGTTGATAAAATAGCGTTTGTGAAGGGCTTTAACCAATGGCAATGGGTTATAGGTTCGGGCGTGTACCTCGACAGTATTGATGGTGCATTTGCTGAGCAACGTAATTTAATAATTATAAATGCCGTGGTAATGATTATTGCACTGATTATATTAAGCTACTTTATTGGTAAAAGTATTATTACTCCAACACGCTTAGCTGCCGACATGATGAAAGATATTTCCCAAGGCGAAGGCGATTTAACCCGCAGCTTAGATGAAACCGGAAATGACGAAATATCTGAGCTTTCTCATTCATTTAACGCGTTTATATTGAAAATGCGCGAATCGTTAACGCATGTATCGCAAAGCGCACACGATGTTAATCAACATGCGCATACCGTTGACGAAGCAAGTAAAACAAGCCAATCATTTATTGAATTACAAAACGACAGTAGCACTCAGGTAGCTGCAGCAATGGAGCAAATGACCCATCAAATTCATGATGTGAGTCGCAATGCTGAAGCCGCCGAGCAAGCTGCAAACGATGCAGCTAGTAATGCATCATCAGGTAAAAATGTCGTTGCCAATACAATAACGGCGATTGAAACACTCTCCAGTAATATAGAAACCGTGAGCCGAGTTACCGCCGATTTAGCCAGCGAAAGTAATAATATAGGATCAGTTCTTGAAGTAATTAGAAGTATTTCAGAGCAAACTAATTTACTTGCCCTTAATGCTGCGATTGAGGCTGCCCGTGCAGGTGAACACGGCCGTGGGTTTGCCGTTGTGGCAGACGAGGTGCGTACTTTAGCAAGCCGTACTGGTAAAAGCACCGACGAAATTCAAGCTATGATCACTAAGCTGCAAAACGGTGCAAAAGCAGCGGTAGAAGCGGTGAAGTCGAGCCAAGCTCTTTCAGCATCAACGGTTGAGCAGGCATCATCAGCAAACACATCATTAAATGAAATTGAACGCTTAGTTAGTGTGATCACCGAAATGAACAGTCAAATAGCGCGTGCTACTGAGCAGCAAACTTTAGCTGCAGATGAAGTGAACTTGCGTATTAACGATCTAGCTAATTCAACTAAAGAGTCACTCGATAATACCAAGCAATTAACCGGTGCCAGCGAGCAGTTAAAACAAAGTAGCTCACAACTCTCAAGTGTAGTAACTCGTTTTAAATTAGATTAAAAATTAAAAGCCCTGTATTTACAGGGCGTTGTTAATTACTACTTTATGGTAATTACAAACAGTAACTAGCAAATAAACTACTTACCGAGGCTGCCGTTGGCTTGCCATGCTGCCAATCGCCGCCCTCTACTGCGCTACCCGCTATGTCCATATGTACATAAGGTAGTGGCTGAGCTGAGTCGTTACCATGCTTGTCTAAGCCGCCAACAATTGCTAAAAACGCCATAGGGAACTGATGTCCTCGTGCCGTTACAGCCGATGCTGCGTTATTACTAGAAAGTACATCGTCTGCTAAAGTACGCGGCTTGATAAAGTCATAATCCTCACGACGAGAACGCGATACTTCTGCGCCATCGGCCCATAAGTCGCCGTTATCAGCGAGCTTTCGTGAAATATTAGCACTACGTGCTGGTCCATTTTCAACGTAAGCACCATAAGGACCCATAGCGCGGGCTGCATGGCCGGTTAAAGTGGCCACTGTAAATAGCGTTGGGTTAATTTGGTTTTTAGCTAAATCTTTCATTTCACTTAACAGGTCGCCCATAGCTAAGCGCCCTTCTGCATCTGTATTACCTATACGTACTCGCACACCTTCACGGCTAGTAATAATTTCATCTGGTACAAAACAATCAGAGCCAATTGAGTTACGTACTACCGCTAAGTAAGCAATTACTTTAACGCCCTTAGGTTGGTAGTCGGCCACTGCTTTCATAAAGCCGGCCACAGAAGCTGCACCGCCCTTATCGCGGCTCATGCCCGCCATATGGCCGCCCACTTTTAAATCAGCGCCGCCGGTATCGTATACTAAGCCTTTACCTACAAACATGAGTGTACGAGTTACCTCGCCCTCTGGTACATATTCTAATTTAACTACACGCGGGTGATGATGCTCAACAGCGTACGATGCACGAGCTACTGTGCTAAGCATAGGGTAGTTTTTATCTATAACTGCAAGGTCATCAATAACATCAACTACAACATTACTGCCTTTAAATAAATCAACACAGTAATCTGCAAAACGTGGCGGCGCCATGCGCTCAGGCTCAGTGCCACATAAATCACGCGCTGCGTATTGTCCAGCTGCAAGTGCATTCACTGCTTTAATTGTTTGCTCTGTGGCATCAACCAAACCAATTTGCGTAATTGGCTCAATAGCCTCGCCATGATATTCGCGCGCTTCTAATGGCTGCCACAATGCTTGGCAAGTTCCTAAGTAAGCAACTTCTAGCGCATGCTGATAACGGCTGTCGGCATTTATATTAGGCAAGTAAATAGCAGGGTTAACACTGCCCGATGCTTTAGCTTCATTTATTGCTAATTTTGCAGCATCAAAATAACGGCGTACATCGTCGTAGTCTCTATTTAATGGCCCAGTAGGCGCCAGTACTACACGTTTATTGTTAATAACTAATAAAGTTACTTGCTTACCGATACGTGAATCTACTTTTGCTTGCGCTGCAATAGCATCGCGTAATGGGTTATTAGTTAATTGAGAAAAGTCATCACTAATTATAATAAGTGCGTCATGCGCGTTGCATTCAAGGCTAGCGCTCACTGGCTGAGCCACTACTGCTTTAGGGTATGCCATAAATAAAGGTCCTGTTAAAAACATAAGCCTCTATTATCGTTGATTTGAATATTGAAGACCAGCAAGCTGCGATAAGCTCCCAGCTTAAGTTAACATGCGCTGGCAACTTGTCACTACAGGGTTTACATATCAAGTATGCTCAGCTGCAAATTGTGTTGCGGCTGATTCTTTATTCCTACCCCAATACCTAACAAACGCACTGGTTGCTGTAAGCCGCGTTGATACGCTTTAGCTAATAGTTCGCTAAAAATATCGCTATTTAATTGCTGATGCGCCTGATCGGCTGAGGTCACTACAAAATTGGCAAATTTCACTTTAACACTAAGTTTATTTACCTGATTTTGCAGCTGCTGCTTGTTTAGTCGAGTGGTTAACTCCTCAAGCAGTGAAGGAAGTTGTTCTAGGCATTCTTGTAAACTATTTTTATTGTACTCATAAGTATGCTCAACGCTTAGCGATTTACGTACGCGCTCAGTAGACACCCGGCCTATGTGTTCACCAGCGCACTTTTGATATAACGACACGCCAAAATTACCTACATGTTGCTGCATCCAATTTACGCCTTTTTTGCGTACATCTTGGCCTGTATACAAACCTTTTAAGTTAAGCTTTTCGAGCGTGACCTTACCTACCCCCGGAATTTTACCCAGCGGTAGCTGTGCTAAAAAGGCATCAACCTGATCGGGCAATACTACAAACTGACCATTGGGTTTGTTTTCGTCACTGGCTATTTTGGCAATAAATTTAATTGGCGCAATACCAGCCGAGGCAGTAAGCCCTGTGGCATTATAAATATCAGCACGAATTTGCTGCGCAATAAGTGTAGCGCTGCCTTTACACTGCTCACTATGGGTTACATCTAAATAGGCTTCGTCAAGAGAGAGGGGTTCAATTAAATCTGTATAGCGACTAAACACGGCACGTATTTGCGTCGACACGTCTTTATAAACAGCCATACGCCCAGGCACTATAACTAAGTCGGGGCATAACTGCTTAGCATGATAATTAGACATAGCCGAGCGCACGCCATATTCCCGAGCAATGTAATTTGCAGTAGAGAGTACGCCACGGCGACTATTACCACCAATTGCTAGTGGTACATTGGCAAGTTTAGGGTTGTCGCGCATTTCGACCGCCGCATAAAAGCAGTCCATATCTATATGAATAAACTTTTTCATTACCACTATAACAACTGTTTATTTATACAGCCATTATTATAGAATCACCTGTAATTAGCAAGCTTGTACCCTATTAAAAACAGCGTTTATTATTTTTACGCTTTTTAAAAGAGTACAGCCAAAACCCTGCTTCCAACGCAAAGCCCACAACTGTTAAAGCAATTACACCCGATGCATTACCCATCGCGTAGCAAATAAATGCAGCTATAAAAACTAAACAGACTAAAAGCCAATTAACGACACTTTTCATACATATCTCCCTAGCTGTGTTATATAACAATAAAGCTTTTATTTAATTAAACCAAACATAAAATACCCTAGGTTAATTACCTTGAGGTAATAACCCCATATTGATAACCTAAACACTTTAAAATTAAAGGGCGTAAATGTATGCAAACGTTTAAAGATCAACATCCTATTCATACTGATATTACTGTGGCATGGGGAGATATGGATGCCCTGCAACACGTAAATAATGTCGTTTATTTACGCTATTTTGAAATAGCTCGCATCGATTTTTTAAATAAAATAAATCTTTTTGAAACCATTAGCAGCAAAGGTATTGGCCCTGTGATCAGCGAAAACACCATTCGCTATAAACGCCCGGTTACTTTTCCCGATACTCTCACTGTAGGTGTCACCATTAGCGATATTAAAACAGATCGCTTTATGATGAACTACAACGTGTTTAGCCACGCGCAAAATGCCATTACCACTACGGGCACTTCGCAAGTCGTAATGTTTGACTTTCAAACTGGTAAAAAGTCGCCAATCACTGAGCCGCTTTTATCTGCTATACAGCAATATACCCAAAACTAAGCCAGTAAATAAGGAGCTTATATGCAATACAACCCACTAGGTAGCAGTGGTGTAAACGTCTCAAGGGTCTGCTTAGGTAGTATGACGTGGGGGTTACAAAACACGCAAAGCGATGCAGATCAGCAAATAGCTTATGCGCTTGAGCAAGGTGTTAACTTTATTGATACCGCCGAAATGTACGCTGTACCGCCATCTCCCGACACCTACGGCAAAACAGAGCAAATTATTGGCAACTGGTTAGCGCGCAATCAAGATAAACGCAGCGACATAGTACTTGCCACTAAAATTGCCGGAAACGGTTTAGAGTGGATACGTGAAGGTAGCAATATTACCCACCAAACAGTCATTGCCGCGGTTGATGATTCGCTTAAACGCTTGCAAACCGATTACATTGATTTATACCAACTACACTGGCCCAACCGCGCCACGCCACATTTTGCTAAACAATGGCCAGGAATGCTTAAATTTACCGAGGTAGATTCGCAGCAACAAACTGCCGATATGCTCGATATATTAGAAGGTTTAAACGACTGCGTAAAAGCCGGAAAAATAAAACACTGTGGCCTTTCAGACGATACACCTTGGGGTGTTAACCAGTTTTTAAACTTAGCTAAAGAGCATAATTTACCGCGCATGGTGTCGATTCAAAACGAATTTAGCCTAGTACACGCCAAAGATTGGCCTTACTTAATAGAACAATGTGTACACGAAGATATTGCTTATTTACCTTGGTCACCATTAGCTGCGGGTTCATTAACCGGTAAATATTTAAACGGCGCACGCCCTGAAGGAACGCGTTGGACCTTTATGCAACGTAACGGTATTTTCCGCGATACGCCAAACGCACAACAAGCAATAAAGCAATACGTAGAACTTGCTCACGCCCATAATTTAACCCCAGCAGAACTTGCCCTAGCTTGGTGTAATAAAGTAGATGGCGTAACTTCTACTATTATTGGTGCCACGTCTATGGCGCAATTAAAAGAAGATATAGGCGCGTTTAACCTTACTTTAAGCGATGAAATTCTCGGCGCTATTAATCGTATTTTTAGACAATACCCTATGCCTTATTAAGCTAATGCGCATTAATTAAAAAGACCAAGTTAAAAGTAAAAACCGCAAGCTAAGTGCACCTACTCCATAGATGCACTTTTAACTTTGCATTATTACTCGGCCTGCCATTTATGCGCTAATATACGTTGCTCATTGGCGTACAGCGTGACACTAAATATACTGCCCGCCGTTACTTCACCAACCCCTGCAGGTGTGCCGGTCATTATCACGTCGCCATCTTCTAAGTACATAAAGTCACTAATTTCAGCTAAAATTTGCGCTGGTTTATGTAACATAAAATCGCTATTGCCTTGTTGTATTAGTTGATCGTTTATTTTGAGCTCAAAGCTAAAATGTTGCATCTCTTCGTTAAGCTCAACAAACGGCGTTAATAGCACAGAGCCGTCAAACGCTTTTGCTCGCTCCCACGGCAAGCCTTTGTTTTTTAACTTAGCCTGCACTTCGCGTTTGGTTAAATCAAGCCCCAAGCCAACGCCAACTAAACGACTATTTTTTACCACAAAGCAAAGCTCGGTTTCGTAATGTAAAGCATCCTTATTATGCTTAGCTAGCAACTTAGTACCAATTGCACTATTAGGCTTATTAAATAACACCATTTGCTCTGGCAGTTCATTATTTAACTCTGCAATGTGTGCGGTGTAATTACGCCCTACACACACCACTTTTGAGGGCAATACGTTGTCACAACCCAATGTTACTAACTGCATAAATCAACTCTATATTGTTGGTTAAATAAGTGTTTCGAGCAAAGCTAAATTAATTGGTTTAAGCAGCACTTGCTCAATTTCAAGCTGTTTAATTTTTACTGGATCAGGTTCCATACCACTAACAATAACGCGCTTTAATTTTGGATAATGTTGTTTTATATGGTTTGCTAAATCTAAACCACTGCCGTCAGGCAGGTTCATATCTAGCAGCACTTTATCATAGTTAGCATCTGTTTTAAGTATGGCTAAACAATGCTCATAACTGCTTGCTATGTGTGTTTCAACCCCTAAGCTTTCTAGTAAAAGTTGCGTTATTTGCGCCGCATCGGCGTCGTCTTCTACTAATAAAAAGCGGGTATTACTATGGGTAACTTCGGGGGGAATTAATACATCTGCTGTTTTATTATTTTTACTAAGCGTATCTTGTAAGCACTGATACAGTAAGTTGGAATCGACTGGTTTTGCTATCACATTATTAAACCCTAATGCTGATAACTCATTATGTATGCCTTTCATAGTTGCTGCCGTTAAGGCAATAATTGCGCCTTCAAAGCCAATTTTTCTAAGCTCTATGGTGGCTTCTTTTCCGCCCATAATTGGCATATGTATATCCATAAAAATAGCGTCGTAGTCTATTCCTTGTTGCTGGGCATTACGTACTTTTTCAAGCGCTTGCTTACCGTGCTCAGCGTAATCTACTTTTGCTCCTGCAGAAGTGATCATGTGGCCAACTAAAACGCGTAAATCACGTAAATCATCAACCACTAATACCCTACCATTAACTTTACATGGTGCATTTTTTTGCTGCATATTAGGGGTTAAGTCGAGCCTTAATAAGCTACGCTCTACATTTTTAATATTGCCCGGATAGAGCGAAATAATAAATTTAGAGCCTTTGCCTATTGCTGATTCTAAGGCTATTGAGCCCTGCATTCTGTTAAGTAACTCAGTACAAATAGCAAGTCCTAAACCTGCACCGCCCACTGCACGCGACTCAACATCAGCTATTTGTTCAAACGGTTTAAATATAAGCGCTTGTTTTTCGGGGGCAATGCCCATGCCCGAGTCTTCAATACTAAAAAATAGCATTTCACGGTCGCTAACAAACTCAGTCCAAGCACAAAGAGTTATTTCGCCTTGCTCGGTAAATTTAATTGCATTGTTGATAATGTTTATAAGTATTTGTCGAAGGCGAGTTGCGTCAATATTAACGATTAAAGGCAAGGGCTGTAGCGATTCAAAGCGTAATGACAAGCCCTTATCAAGCGCCGACACTCGCATTAAAGTAAATACGTCAGCCATTAAGCTATCAAGATTTACATCACTGCAATTAAGTTCAAGCTTATCGGCCGCTATTTTTGATAAATCGAGGACGTCATTAAGTAAGCTTAATAAGTGTTTACCATTGCGATAAATTACACCTAGCTCGTTTTCGGCTTGTTTACTAAAGTCGCTTTGCATTAATAATTCGGTGTAACCTAAAACCGACGACAGCGGGGTACGTAGTTCGTGGCTTAAGTGCGCTAAAAAGCGATCTTTTGAGCGGTTTTCGGCTTCGGCTTTTAATCGTTCAAGTCGCTCATCTTCAACATCGCGACGGGCTAAAGCATAACGTATTGCGCGCGCAAAGCGGCTAGTGGTCATTTCACTTTTAACTAAATAGTCTACAGCGCCGGCATCAAGTGCAGCCGAATCTAACGCCTCATTAGATTGCCCTGTTAACATAATTATTGGGCCACTAAAGCCGTTTTTTATTGCTTGTTTTAATACACTTAAGCCATCTGAGGCACCTAAGCGATAATCTAGCAGACAAATGTCATGCTTATTCTCACTAAGTACTTTAACTGCTTGTTTAGGGTCGCTAACCCACTCAATCTCAAATGTATGGGAACTGAGCTGCTCAAGATAATCGCTAGTAAGAATATAATCATCTTCATCATCTTCAACAAGTAGCAGCTTGGTTGCCTTAATAGACATGCAATCTCCCGTTTTAGTGGCTGTTTTTAATCATTATAAGTATTTGGTAACTCTACAAACTCAACCCAGTACTTACCGAGTGCTTTCATTAGTTCAACTAAACCATCAAAGGTAACTGGCTTAGTTATATACGACGCAGCACCTAAGTCGTAGCCTTTAACCATATCTTCTTCTTGCTTTGAGGTAGTTAAAATAACAACAGGTATACCCTTTAAGCATGGGTTTGCTTTAATAGCTTGCAATGCCTCGCGGCCATCCATACGTGGCATATTTAAGTCTAATAAAATTAAACCTGGTCTGGGTGATGTATCTTTTTGCTCAAATTTACCTTTTCGCTCCAAGTACTCTAATAGCTCCACACCATCTTCAACAAAATGCAACTCGTTAAGTACACGGCTTTCGGTGAGGGCATCTTGAGTTAATAAACGATCATCTTCATCATCATCAGCCATTAAAATAGTGATTGGTTTTACTTTCGTAAGTGGCATTTAAGCCTCTCCTTGCAATGTGAAAAGTTCGCTTTCCACAGGTAGTTTTATAATGAAGCTTGCACCCTCACCCATGTTACTTTGTGCTGTTATAGTACCGCCATGACGCTCTACTATACGCCGACAAACAGATAAACCTATGCCGGTGCCTTTATATTGCGAGCGACCATGTAAACGCTGAAATGGAACAAATATTTTATCTGCATAATCTGGCGAAAAACCAATACCGTTGTCTTTAACGGTAATTATTTGCCACCAAACCTCGGTATTATGCCCTTCACTAAACTCACTCGTTTTTATATGTTCAATATTAATAATCGGTTGTTGTTCTGGATGCCTAAATTTAACCGCGTTTGAAATTAAGTTTAAAAACAACTGTTGCATCTGGCTTGGGTCGGCCTGAATTATTGGCATATCGCCCACATTAATCTGCGCATTAGACTCTTTAATAGCAATTTCTAAATCACTTAAAATATCATTTAATACACTATTTAAATCGGTATCAACAAAATTTTTGCCACGGGTGGTAATACGCGAAAATTCTAATAAGTCATTAATTAAATTAGACATACGCTGCGCTGCATTTTTCATGCGCGCTATATAATCCATGCCTTTTTCACCTAACTCGTCTTTAAACATAGTTTCGAGACGATCGCTAAATGCTTGAATTTTACGCAACGGCTCTTGCAAGTCATGGCTTGCTACAAAGGCAAACTCTTCTAGCTCGCGGTTACTGCGGCTCAACTCATCTGAATAAAGCGTTAGCTCTTGAGTTCGCTCTGTTACTTTGTTGGCTAAGGTTTCGTTTTGTTTTTCAAGCTCTGCACGATACTGCGCAGCATTTCTTAAATTTAACCGTGTAAGTACAAACATGCCTATAATTAGCAAGCCACTAGTGACTGCAGTAATGACAAAAGTAATTTTAGCTTCATTTTTTATTTTTGCTAACTTAGAAAAATGGCTAACTTTAAACAACATTTCTCGGTCTTGAATTTCGTTTACCGCTAAGCGAATTTGTTTATACAGCTCTCGTCCTTTATCTGTGTTAACTAAATACAGCGCACTGCGCTCTTTATTATTTTGCGCTAAGTTAACGGTCTTTTTTAATTCAATTTCCTTTTGATCCACTAACGACAATAACAGTGCAATGCGCTCTGCCTGGCCATTAATTTCTGAACTTAACGATTTTACATGCTCAGTTTGTGACTCAAGCTGCTCAAGTGCATCATAATAAGGAACTAAATAATCACTTTTTTCTGTAAGTAAATAACCTCGCTGACCCGACTCGGCCTGCACAACTGACAAATGTAACTTTTCGATAGCGCTAGTGAGCATACTGGTATTGTCTAAACTATTTTGCGTTTGGCTTAATCCTCGTATGGTATTTACTGCCAAAAATGCATTACCAATAATAATAGATAACACCACAACAATAAATGTTGCCCAAATGACATTAGCTTTACTTGGTTCTTTTTGCGTACTCATTTAGCATCCTAATTCAAAGAGATAAATTATTGCGAGTCTGTAATTGTTTGTAAGCTTTCGCTGCACTGCTGACAGTTAGCAATAATTTTATTTAGCGCATCGAGTGCTTTCTCTTTAGGCATATCGTTTTCTAGCACCAGCTTTATCAGCTCCGCATTCATCGAAATTCGATTAAGTGGCGCTCTCGCATCGTGTACTAACTCATTCAGAGGTTTTTTACTGTCATTGCTCATTGTTTTCCTCAAATTTTATTTATATTCGCCAATGCCACCATAAGCATTAAGGCGGTTATAAAGTGTTTTAGTACTAATACCCAGCATTTGTGCAGCCAGTGTTTTATTACCTTGTACCTTATCGAGCGTGGCATGAATAAGTTCTTTTTCTACTTCTTCAATAGTTTGTCCTGCCGACACTTGCTTGTCCTTAACTTGGCTATTCACTTTTGAAAATGGCGACTCTAAGTTATCGGGTAAGGTAATATCACTGGTTTGTGGATCGCTCATAATAAACGCACGATGTATTGCATGGCGCAGTTCGCGCACGTTACCAGGCCAGTCATAACTTTGTAGCTCTTTTAACTGTTCGTTATTCCAGTTAAATGCGGTGCCATTTTCATCATTTAATTGCTCTAAAAAGGCGTTTGCTAATAGTGGAATGTCTTCTTTACGATCGCGCAGTGCCGGTATATCAATAGGAAACACTGCCAATCTAAAGTAAATATCTTCACGAATAATATTATTTTGCGCTAAATCGGTAAGTGAGCGGTTAGTCGCGGAAATAACTCGGCAATTTGTAGGTATTTCGCGGTTTCCGCCAACACGTGTTACTTTTTTTGTTTCTAGCACGCGCAGTAAGTTTGGTTGCATACCAATTGGCATTTCGGTTACTTCGTCTAAAAATAACGTGCCGTCATTTGCTTGTTCAAACACGCCTTCTTTACGTGCAATGGCACCGGTAAATGCGCCTTTTTCATGGCCAAACAGCTCACTACTAATTAACTCTTTTGAAAAACCACCACAGTTACTTGCCACCAGCGGTCCTTCACATTCGCTGGCATTATGAATTGCCTGAGCAACCACTTCTTTACCCGCCCCACTTTCGCCCATAAGCATTACGTTGGCGTGGGTTTTAGATACTCGCTCTATCATGGTGTACAGCTTATGCATTGCTGTAGACTCGCCTATTAGCGTACCAAAATGGCGGGTTATAGCTGATGATTTTGTTTTTTTAATTGTTTTTTTCGGGCCATTTAATACCCGCTCAAGATCTTCACGCTGTAATGGCTTTAATAAATGCGCAACATTTGGCTCGCACATATCGGCTAAAATTCCCTTTACCGAAGGGTGCCCAGATATTAGGGTTATTTTAGGTGAATGGCCTATCATTTTTAAATGATCGAGTAGGTGCAAGCCGCTACCATCGGGTAGCATAAAGTCGAGCAGTATGTGATCAAAGCTATTGTTTTCTAGCCACTGATGGGCTTCTTTTAAACTGGTTGCAGTGCTTATATTATGGCCGAGGAATTCGACTATATGACAAACTACGTCACTAAACTCAACGTCATCGTCCACTAATAGTATATTTAACATGATTAATCCCTATGCTTTTTTATTATTCTACTTGGCCTTAGCACTAAAAGAAAGGCGCGCTATTTGTCGCTTAAATTACAAAGCTTTAACTATTTAGTTAAATTTTCATAAAAGAGTATTTTAAGCATACTTGATGTACTTAAACTTAAAAAACACTCACTTTATATACTATTTAACAAAAACCTAAAATAAATAACTGATATAATTTAACTTTATTACAGGAGAGCAAATGCGCCAATTAAAAACCCTCATTCATCCAAGTATTAATATTGAGCAAGGCAGTCAATTCACACGTATTACCGCCCGCGCTATTGCCATGCATAAACAGCATATTTTATTAATGTATACAAAAAGATATGATGACTTTAGTTTACCTGGTGGTGGTGTTGATGAGCACGAAAGTATAGAGCAAGGGTTAATACGAGAGTTGCAAGAGGAAACCGGCGCACAAAATATAATAATAAAGAAAGAGTTCGGCCTGTATGAAGAATACCGCCCTTGGTACAAAGACGACTTTGACATTATTCATATAAAATCTTATTGCTATGTATGTAATATTGACCAAAAGTTAGGCCAAGCACAGCTTGAACACTACGAGCAACAAAATGGCATGATTGCCAAGTGGGTAGATATAAATGAAGCAATTGCCCATAACGAGCGAACACTTGCCACCAGCGATAAACAAGGGCTGTCGATTATTCGCGAAACCTATTTACTCAAAGAAATAGCTAAACAGTTATAGCCTGTAATTAGCTTTACTTACACCTGAGTAAAGCTCAACAAGGTATTTTTTTTGTGCTATAAAAACGATACAAGCCAACTAAATTACTGCTTAAAAATAAGCTTTCCATAACAATAGCGACCGGAGAGCCTGCAAAAACGTTATGGCTTATCCAAAATAAAGTACCTACAACCATACATAAACGCATATATAAGTCGTGCTTTTGAAACGATGCAAACGTTTGAATTAATGTCGCAATAAGTGCAAGTGCGCTAAACCAATCTTGCCAAGTAAAATAAACAGCCACGCAACACAGCAGCATAAAAGCATACATTGCCCACGTTTTACGTGCATAAATGCAGTAAAAATACCTAAAGGCAGCAATTAACATTAAGCAACCTGCACTATTGTGCCCCAACATAAAAAAGTGCACTGCAGTCAGTAATACCGACATAAATAAGCAGGTTAAAATTAACGAACGTGACTTAAACTGAAACGAAGCAAGGTCAAGTAATGTTGCTATAGCAACTAACGACTGAGCAATTAAAAACATAGTGACTCCTTAAAACAGCAAGTCTAACTAGCTTTAACGTTATTACTCTTAACTTAAGTTAAGTCGTTTACGAATTCTTGATAATGAAATTGCCGAAATACCAATATACATAGCCACTTGAGTTAAACTTAGCTGCGCCAACCAATGGGGCTTTTCGGCTAATAAATAACGGTAGCGTTGCTCGGGTGTATTAAGCAATAAAAATGCTTCTTTGGCCTCTTTAAATATAAGCTGCTGCGCAATAAGTTGTTGCTTAATTATTTGCCATTCGGGTTGATTAAATATATTCAATGGGACGCTAATAACGCTTACCCTATTAATTACTTTTAGTTGATAAAACGCTTCGGTATTCGTTAGCCAGTTTCCATAAAGTAGCGCAAACTCATCTTTAAAGTAAAACTCCTTACACCTTTGCCCGCCCTGTGCATCATCATGTATTGCACCTAACACCCCATCAAGAATTAAATAGCCATAACGCTGCTTTTGCCCTTGTTGTAACAATACGGTATCGCGCGCTATATGCTTAATTGGGTATTGCGCTGCAAGTTGCAGTTTTAAATTTGCAGCAAGTTCTTGATAGCTATCGCCTAGCGGCAAGATTGAAATTTCATTCATTTATATTAACCATTTTTTGATGAGGGTTTACTGGCTCTAACTAGCAAGCTAATAATAAAAAGCTAAGCCTAAAAACACGTAAATTACTTTAATTTTCTTGTAAATTTTGCAGCTACTTGCATTGTTTACAAAATATAACAGATAAATAAACTATAAGAATATTAAATTCATATTATAAAAAACATTAAATTTATTAATAACATAAACTTATAAATAAACTCGAATAGAACTTTAACTGGCATTACCTTTGCACTTCTCAGTACAGACAAACATAGAGGAGATTACAATGAGCAACACAGTTAATACGATCAATCCAACAACTGAGCAAATCATTAATACCTATACGCTGCTGTCGCAACAGCAAGCTGAGCAGGTAATCGAAAAATCTCATCAAACCTATTTACAGTGGCGCTTAGTGTCAGTGACCGAACGTGCAAAACACTTAAACAAATTAGCTTCATTATTCGAAGAGCAAAAAGATGCCATCGCCAAGCTTATGACCGAAGAAATGGGTAAAGTATACGCCCAAGGTTTGCAAGAAGTTGAACTGTGCGCAGGCATTTGTCGTTACAGTGCCGAGCACGGCCCTAAAATTCTTGCTGATGAAGAACGTGACATGGACGGCGGTCGCGCAATTGTTAGCTATCAGCCTACGGGTGTACTACTTGGCATTCAGCCTTGGAACTTTCCGCTTTACCAGGTAATTCGTTACAGCGCCGCTAATATTATGGCCGGTAACACCACAGTGTTAAAGCATGCCAGTAATGTATTTGGTATGGCCGAAAAAATTGAAACCTTGTTTAAACAAGCCGGATTTCCTGAGCACTGCTTTAGTAACCTACTTATTGATGGCAAAACAGCCAGCGCACTCATAGCGCATAAAGCGATTAGCGGCGTTACCTTTACCGGTAGCGATAGCACAGGTAAAAAAGTGGCCGAGCAAGCGGGTAAATACGTTAAAAAAACCGTACTAGAGCTTGGCAGTAACGACGCCTTTTTAGTACTTGATGACGCCGATTTAGAACTTGCCGTAAAAACTTGTGTAGCAGGACGTATGGTCAACAACGGCGAAACGTGTGTTTCGGCAAAACGTTTTGTAGTGGTTGAATCTCTGTATGATGACTTTAAAGCGAGAGTAAAACAGCAGTTTGAAGCCATGAAAATGGGCGACCCAATGGCCGACGGCACTGATTTAGGCCCAATGGCACGTAAAGATTTACGCGACGGTATTCACGAGCAAGTAATGCAATCGGTTAAAGCAGGAGCAAACATAGTCACCGGTGGTGAAATACCAGAGCAAACCGGCTTTTACTACCCTCCTACGCTACTTGATAATTTAGCGCCAGGCATGCCAGCGTACGACGACGAATTATTTGGCCCTGTTGCCTCGCTTATAAAAGCGAAAGACAACAACGATGCAATGAAAATTGCTAACTCGTCTCGCTATGGTTTAGGTGGCGGCATTTTCTCAAAAGACGAGAAAAAAGCCATTGAGCTGGCTAAAAAGCACTTCGACACCGGCATGATCAACATAAACGGCTACGGTTTAGCGCAACCAAACTTACCATTTGGTGGAGTTAAAGAAAGTGGCTACGGTCGAGAGCACGGCGGCTTTGGCATGCGCGAATTTGTGAACGTTAAAAGCATCATGATCCACAGCTCATAAACTTACTATAAAGTACGAGTACTAAACACTCGTTACTAGAAAGTAAAATAAAACACCGCGCTAATTCAGCGCGGTGTTTTTGTATTCAATTTATCTAACATCAATTTTTGTTATTACGATTTTATATCGCACTTTTACTCATCATTTTTATCACGTGCTAAAACGCAGCACCTAAGCTCTTTATAAATTAATTACTGAAAGCTTAACTCTTTTCAAACACTGGCACTTTGCGTTTATCTGCTTTGCTCATAGCGAGTTGTTGAATCTCTTCTTGCTTGTGCTGCGCCGATTTAGTTTCTAGCGATTGTTGGTCGGCATTTTCAAAGGTTAGCTCGGTTAATAGCGCGAAGTGATCAGAACCGTATTTAGCTAATCGTTTAATACGCTTTACTTTAAACCCTTCGCTGTGAAATAAATGATCCAGCGGCCAGCGCATAAAAAAGTAACTTGCATGAAAAGTATTGTAAAAGCCACGGCCTTTACGGGGGTCTAGTAAGCCACTAATTTGCATAAACAAACGGGTACTGCGCGACCAAGCTACGTCGTTTAAGTCGCCGGCAACTATGGTTGGCCGTGTTGGGTTTTTAAGTGCTTTTGCTACCATAATTAGTTCTGAGTCGCGCGGCCGCGATGAGTCTTCTTCGGTGGGGCTTGGTGGCGCTGGGTGAATAAAGTGCGCTTGCATTTTAACCCCTTGTGCACTTGCAAATAAAATATGAATTGACGGTATGTCGTCTTCTATTAGCTGGCATATTTGTGCGTCAAATATTTTAAATTTACTGTATAGGTGCATGCCGTAACGGTTGTCTTTAGGGCACTCTATGTAATATGGATAGTCTTTTTTAAGTACTGATAACTTATTTTGCCACCAGCTGTCACTTTCAAGGGTAATAAGCAGGTCGGGTTGATGCTGATCAACCAAGCTAATTAATTGCTCACTGTTATGGTTCGACATAAGTACATTTGCCGACATAATTCTTACACTGTGCGCAATGTGTTTTGAGGCGCTTTGCACTTCTTTTTTTGCCAACCAAGTATATGGGTATATCCACTTTCCCTGTAAAAACAGAATTAATACAGCGCCTGCAACAATATACAAAAAGTCTGTGGCGTTATTAAATGCAAAGTACCCAGCAACACATGCTATAAAGCTTGCAATATAAAACACTTGTAAGCGAATAAAGTCGCAACCACGCACCAGGTAATGCTGGCTATACGCCATAGGTAATAGCGTTATAAATAATAAAAAACTTGTTATTATTGCCAGCGTAATAAACATTTAAATTCCTGTTGGTTGCTTATCGACTCAAAATAGACAGTATTTCGCGCGTGTCGTGTACCATATGAATAATAGTACGATCTACCTCTATGCGTACAGTACCTTTATCTCGGTATCTGTCTATTACTTTGGCACGCTTATAAATATCACGCTCTAAAATATCACCTCTGTGGTAACTTTTATGCCAACCCGGTGGTGTCCACCCTTGACGAATAAGTTTTTTAGCTTCTTATTTAGATAAGTAGTTATCGTGGCGATCATATTTTTTATGGTGTTTTTTCCACTCATGCTTATTTGAATAGTGTTTTTTATTATGGTGTTTTTTATTGTACTGCTTGTTTGAGCCATGCTCGTATTTACTATGTTTATTATGGTGCTTATCATAATAATCATCTTTGTCGTGCTTTGCTTGTGCGTTAAATGAGCTCAATATTAAAATAATTAATGCGCTATAAATGGTTTTATACATAGTTAATCTCTGCTTTAGTTAATAACGCAAGATTAACAAGTTAGCCTGAACATTATATGAAACTCTGTATAAATTAATCTTAACGCTGCTTATATTGCGTTTTACAATGGCTGCGCATAATGGCGGGATCACGCAGCTTTAAATGTTTGGTTTTGCGCCCAGCGTGGCGTTTTCGCCATACTTTAAAGCTACCGCTGGCAATATTTTGGCGCATAAAAACCACCAACTGCGAATAGTTTAAGCCATAAAGTTGCTCTATTGCTTCAAACGGGGTTCTATCCTCCCATGCCATTTCTATAATGCGCGATTGCTGCTGGGCGTTAAACATAGTTATTTTCTCTTTAAAAAATAACTAATACGAAGCACTAAAATTGCACGATCAATTTAACTTAAGCCATATAAAATAGAGATATATTTAATTACGGTTATTTTTTATCATTATTTTAGAAGAAGAAAGTTTAAGTGTATGATATTAAATATATCTATAACCAAGTATAGAGAAGTTAACTATGTTTACAAAGCTGCCACGCTGGGTTGAATATGGCGCATTTACACTGGCATTTATTGCCGGCATTGTGAACGCCGTGGGTTTATTAGGATTTGAACATCAGGCTATTTCTCATTTGTCGGGCTCTGTTACTTTATTTGGCATTAAATTAATGAGTGATGGCAGTGCGGCATTATTACTGTTTAGTATCATAATTAGCTTTATGCTTGGCTCTGCGTTGTCGGGGTTTTTACTCAACGGTGGTTCGTTAAAGTTAGGCCGACATTACGATACTTTATTGTTTATTGAAGGGTTATTACTACTAGCCAGTGCCTACTTACTTTATAGCTCCTTTGTTTATGGCATAGTGCTGGCATCTGCCGCTTGTGGTTTACAAAATGCGCTGGCAACCAATTACAGTGGCGCAGTAGTACGTACTACACATTTAACCGGTATTTTTACCGACCTTGGTTTAATGATGGGCCGCGCATTAAAAGGCGATGCTGTAGATGGCCGAAAATTCATGGTGTTTTTACTGATCACCCTAGGTTTTTTATGCGGTGGTGTAATTGGGTTTATGCTATTTGAATTGTTTTCTGTAGCAACTTTAGTAGTACCGGCTGTTATGTGCTTTATTTTATCAATTACTTATCGGCTTTATCGTTTACGCAATACCGTTTAACGCAAGTTATTTCAATACGTTTGCCTAACGCTTACCATAGCACTATTGCCATATAATCAATGTGTAGGAATATATGAAACGCCATTACTTCCCCCCTTTGCTGTTACTCTCTCAGCTACCACTTATAGCCATTGCCAAGCAAAATGATGCTCAGCCAATTGAGCGCATAACAACCACTGCGTCGCGTGTTGAGGCGCTTAGTACACAGTTACCCGTAATTATTAGCGTGCTCAATGAAGCACAATTAAATGCCATTGCTCCTACGCATATTGAAGAAGCCATGCAAAGAGTCGCTGGCGCAAATATACAACGTGGTAATGGCCAAGAATATTTACCCGCGCTGCGCTCACCTGTTTTATCCGGCGCAGGTGCCTGTGGTGGTTTACTCACACTTGAGGATGGTATTGCACTAAGAGCAGCTGGGTTTTGTAATATAAACGAGTTGTTTGAAGCACATAGCGAAATGGCGCAGCGTATAGAGGTACTTAAAGGCCCTGGTTCTGCCCTGTATGGCTCAAATGCGGTGCATGGGGTTATTAACGTGATCACCCCAGATACAACGCAAGATGGCGGCTTAATCGGACTAGATTATGGCTCGTTTGGCTATAACCGCTATAAATTACGTGCTGGCCACGATATGGGCAGCAGTGGGTTAGGTATTAACGCCAGCATTACTGACGACAGCGGCTATCGCGATGATGAAAGCGTAAAACAACAAAAGGTAAACTTACGTCACCGGTATAATAATAGCGATTTAGCGCTTACTTCTGGGCTTACTTATACCCATTTAGATCAACAAACCGCAGGCTTTATTACTGGCCTTAAAAGCTATAAAGACGAGAGCATAGCACAACAAAACTTTGATCCGGATGCGTTTAGAAAAGCACGTTCGTTACGAGTATGGAGTAACGCCACTTGGCAAATAAATGACGATACACTCTCAACAACGGTGTATTTTCGTAACCAAAGTATGGACTTTTTTAAGCATTTTTTACCTGGTACGCCACTAGAGCACAACAGTCAAACCGGTGTGGGGCTGCAGTCGCTTTATCAACATCAGCTAGAGGATAATATTAAGCTTAACTTTGGCCTAGATGGCGAATACACCCGCGCCGACTTTTTACAAAGTCAAAACAAGTCAACTCAAGGCTCGGCATTTTTAGTTGCTACAGTACCCCAAGGTAAGCATTACGATTACGACGTAAATGCCACTTTATATGCACCTTTTGCCAGTGTTGATCTGCAACTAAACGATTGGTTAGTTACTCTTGGCGCTCGTTATGAGCACATGCAATACGACTACACTAACAACATGTTAGCGGGGCGCACGAAAGAAGACGGTACAGAGTGCGGATTTGGTGGTTGCCGATATAGCCGCCCTGCAAGTACAAAAAATAATTTTAGTAACTTATCGCCAAAACTTGGGGTTAGCTATCAGTACACTGTTAATAACCTGCTTTATGCTAACTTTTCGCGTGGCTACCGAGCGCCACAAGCCGCCGAGTTATATCAGTTACAACGCCAGCAAAACACCACTAATTTAAGTGCCGAAATAGCTAATAATGCTGAGTTTGGCTTAAAAGGCGTTTATCAAAATAGTCGTTATAATTTATCGGTTTATGCTATGAGTAAGCACCATACTATTTACCGCGACAGCGACTTTTTTACCGTGAATAATGGCAGCTCGCGCCACCGCGGGATTGAGTTTAAACTTGAGCATGCTCTCACCTCAACTTGGTCAGTTAACTTTGCCGCCAGTTATGCCAAGCATAGTTATACTAATGAGCAAATACTCAATAATATCAATATTAAAGATAATGATGTTGATACCGCCCCGCGTAAAATTGCCAATTTAGATTTAACCTGGCAGGCGTTTAATAACGCCAATGTGGCACTGCAATGGCATCATGTTGGTCGTTACTATACCGATCCTGAAAACTTACACAGTTATGACGGGCATGACATTTTAAGTTTACGAGCGCAGTGGCAAATAACAAATAACTTAGCGCTTGCAGCGCGTATTATTAACTTAACCGATACCGCTTATGCCGAGCGCGCCGATTACACTAGCTTTACCGGCGACCGCTACTTTCCAGGGCGGCCACGTAACGCCATGATCTCAGCAACTTATAGCTGGTAAACATCCAGATCGCTCATGTAACGCATGGGCGATTTTTTCATTACTTTTTTAAACATAGTAATAAACGCACTCACCGACTCATAACCTAATAGCTCCGATACCTGCTGCACACTTTGCTGATTAGATAACGCCTGCAGTGCAATTATAATATGCAATTGAGTGCGCCATTTACCAAAGGTCATACCGGTTTCTTTTTTTATTAACCGCGCTAAAGTACGTTCAGTTAAAGCAAATTGCTGTGCCCATTGTGGCAATGTTTTACGGCTATAAGGCTGGCTAATAAGTTGATTGCTCATGTTTTTAATAACACTGTTTTTTGATAGTACAAAGTCTAAAGGTTGAATTGGCATATCCACCAGCTGATCAAATAATACCTGTGCAAGCCGTGCGGTTTTACCCGTTAAGCTATAGTTTTGCTGATTACTTGCCAAACTAAGCATTAACTCTTTTATTAATGGGCTAATGGTTAATGTACAGGCTGTACTTGGCATACCTTGTAAGTTTGCATCAATAAATAAGTGGCATAAATGCGCATTATCAGATGCTCTATTACTGTGCTCTACATTTGCCGGGATCCAAATGGCGCTATGAGTAGGCACCATCCACATTTTTGTTGCCACTTCACAGGTAACATAACCGTGCAGGGCTAAAATTAACTGCCCTTTTGGATGAGTATGCAGCGGAATTTCACGGCTAAGCTGGGCATATTCTATTTTAGCAATAACCGGCTGCGGCATGATTTCAAAGTTTTTTATTTCATTCCAATCTTGGGGAAGCTGCATTTTGTCTGTTTTTAGTTATTTAATGTCTCTTTTACTAAATTATAGTGATGACTTAGCCTTTATACTAGTCTCTATTGCTTCTTGCTAAATAACCAACCTGCTAGGACGTTTACCTTGTTAACTCAACAATCTCAATCTCGCTTATCTTACGCATTATTAGTACTGGGAATTTTACTTATTGCCAGTAACTTACGTGCGCCAGTGACTGGTTTAGCCCCCGTGCTGGACCAAATAATTCTTAGTTTTAATTTAAGCGCATCACAAGCCGGTATGCTTACCACCTTACCGTTAATTGCATTTGCTTTAGCAAGCCCATTAGCCACTAGTTTAGCTAAAAGGCAAGGCTTAGAAGTGTCGCTTTTTATTGCCCTTATTTTAATTGGCTTAGGCTTAGCATCGCGCATGATAGATTCTGTGCCGGTACTTTATTTAGGCACCGCCGTCATTGGGGTCGGCATTGCGATAGGTAATGTGCTGTTACCGAGTTTAATTAAGCGCGACTTTGCACACAAAGTGGCTGTAATGACCTCGGCGTATGTGCTTGCTATGGGTATTTTTGGCGGTAGTTACTCAGCGTTAATTATTCCCCTTGCCGAATATAAACAAATGAGCTGGCAAATTGCTTTAGCCAGTTACGCGTTAATTACTTTAATAAGTTTATTTATTTGGCTACCGCAATTAAAGCTACGCACCAAACCGACTAAAGATCTGGTTGAAAACACCGGTGACGTTAAAGTGTGGCGCCAAGCCCTTGCGTGGCAAATTACCTTGCTACTTGGCTGTAACTCGTTATTTACTTATATAATTATTGGCTGGTTACCAAGCATTTTAATAGACAGTGGCCACAGCGCACAACAAGCGGGTGCACTGCAAGGCTCATTTCAGGTAGCTTCGGCTTTACCCGGTATTATCTTAATTCCCTTATTAGCAAAACTAAAAGATCAGCGCGTACTCACCTTTGTTTTAGGAGTGTTGGCAAGCCTGTCGTCGATTGGACTGTTGTATATGCCAGACTATGCGTCTGTGTGGTCAATCACTATGGGGTTTTGCTCGGGTGCATGCTTTATATTGGGCTTGTCGTTTATTAGTTTACGCACTCACGACTCACATCAAGCTGCGGCACTTTCTGGTATGGCGCAGTGTATTGGTTATTTACTTGCCGCTACTGGGCCTATTATTGCAGGTGCGCTGCACAGTTATTTTGGTAACTGGGCATCTACTTTATGGTTTTGCGCAGGTGCGAGCGCGCTATGTGCGGTGTTTGGTTATTTAGGCGGGCGTAATATTACTATGCGCAACAAAGCGTAAGCGTTAATTAAAAGTGGGCGGTGTAATCATTTGCCCACTTTTATAACTAATTATAGTTTAGTACTTTTTATATATTTAGCTTAAACAGCGCCAATACATTCAACCTCTACAACTGAATTTAGTGCTAACGCTTTTACTGCAAACGCACTGCGCGCAGGATATGGCGGGGTAAAGTATTCAGCATATATTTTATTAAACATTTTAAAGTCATTTATGTCGGTTAGCATAACCGTACACTTTACTATGTTTTTCATACTGTAATTATGCTGCTCTAGAGTACTTTTTATATTTTCGAGCGTTTGCTTAGTCTCTGCTGCAAAACCACCTTGTGCTAGTTTACCACTGCTTGTAAGCCCAATTTGACCCGACATATACAAGGTATTATCGACCCTTACAATTTGCGAAAAAGGTAAACTTGCTGAGGCCGCATTTAAGTGCTCAATATCACTGTTTTTTGCATTAGCAAAACCACTGCTCAATACACTGGTGAATAAGGTAATTAATGTTATTTTTTTCATCATAAACCTAATTTTTTGGGGTGGTGGCAAATGCAGGCACTTGCACTAAATCGTTCAACCAACTAACGCTAGACTGACACCAAATTTGCGCTACTGGCGTAAACTCATCGCGTTGATCAACCGCCCCTATTCTAAGGCCATATACACGGTTTTCTGTCGCTTCGTTGGTAGCATAAAGTGAGGTGCCACAATTACCACAAAACCCTTGCGCACGTTTATTACCACTTTGCGCCGTTTTTATATATTCTTTAGGCTTACCTTGCGTAAAAGTAACACCGTTAGGCTCACTCATTATTACCGCTCTAAATGGCCCACTCGACATGCATTGGCAATCACTACAGTGGCACACTAATAGCGTGTTACTTTGTGTTTTCGCTTGGTATTTTATGTCGCCGCAGTAACAGCTTCCAGTTATGTTCATTTTATATATCCATTATTTTTAACGAGCTCCACCCTTAAGGGTGCTTCGGTATTACACGAGTTTTATACTAAAAGTGTACCTGCATAGCAATAAAACACCACAGCCTAAAGCAACTATTTAGTGCCTCTAAATTTATGGTAAATACTGTTTAAACCAACGAAATAAATTAAAAAAGCGTGATTTAGCAATATGCTTATCAGCACTGTTTTTATTAAGCGCATCACGGCGCGCTTGCGCTATATTTGCTTTAGCAGCAAAGCGCAAGCGTTGCTCATTACTAAGATCGTCTTCAAAGTTAAGCTGTAACTTTTTTACCTCACGGCTACGTTTCATTGAACTACACATAGTACTACCTCAAAAAGGCTATTAACCTAATTAGTAGACAGGCTATGTGCGTTTTTTATTTCATAGGATGTTCAATTCAACACGCCTGTAACACTTTAAGCTAACTTAATAAGCCTAAATTGCTTTTTACCACGCTGCATTACCCAAAAACGATCAAACAGCGGAAAATCTAACTGTGCGTGCTCATCTGTAATGGCCTCGCCATTAATTTTAATCGCATTCGCGTTTATTAACTCACGTGCAGTACGCTTTGAGCTGGCCAGTTCACTTTTAACCAGTAACTCAGCAATATTAATTTTCGCGTCGCTAATAGCGTGTACGGCGAGCCCATCTTGCTCTAATTGCTCAAGCTCTGCCAAGGTGAGTGTTTGTACTTGGCCGTTAAACAATAATTGCGTAATGCGCTGCGCGCTTGCTAAGCCTTGTTCGCCATGTACAAAGCGGGTTAATTGCTCGGCTAAAATACCTTGCGCTTGAGGCTTTTGTTGGCTGGTAATGTCATTCGCTTCAATGGCTTCAATTTCTTTTACCGATAAAAAGGTGTAAAAACGCAAAAAGTTGTATACATCGGCATCGTCACAATTTAACCAAAATTGGTAAAAGCGATACGGTGAGGTTTTTTTCGGATCAAGCCAAATTGCGCCGCCTTCCGTTTTACCAAACTTAGTACCGTCTGATTTAGTAATAAGTGGCAAAGTTAATCCATACACAGTTTGCTTATTTAAGCGGCGGGTTAAATCAATCCCACTTACTATATTCCCCCACTGATCGTTGCCGCCAATTTGCACACTACAACCCAGTTCGCTATTTAATTTAGCAAAGTCGTACGACTGCAATAAAGTGTAACTAAATTCAGTAAACGATAAACCTTGATCAGGGCGTTGCAAACGTTGCTTTACCGACTCGCGGTTGATCATATTATTAATTGAAAAGTGCTTACCTACATCGCGAAAAAAATCCAACACTTCAATACCGCTAAACCAGTCGGCATTATTTTTTAATTGAATTGGCTCGCTTAAATGCGGGTTCATTACGCTCTCTACTTGTGAGCTTAAATCTGCTACCCAACCTTGTACGGTTTCTTTACTGTTTAAGCTGCGCTCGGTGGCTTTAAAGCTTGGATCGCCAATTAACCCGGTTGCGCCACCAATTAATGTCACCGCTTTATGGCCGGCATCACTAAAACGCTTTAACATTAGCAAAGGTACTAAGTGGCCAATATGTAAACTGCCCGCGGTAGGATCAAAACCACAATACACAACTTGCGAGGTTGCTAATAACTGCTCAAGCTGCGCTAAATCACTAACCTGAGAAACCAGGCCGCGATGTGTAATATCTTCCAGTAATTGTGTTGTCATTGTATTTATCCCACACACATGTGTTAATTAGTTAGGGTAAAAATACTAATTAAAGCTGCTACACAACCATATATCCCTAAAGGGATAGAAAGTACTTTATATTAATCAATTTAAGTAGAAGCGCTGTTTAACGGTGCGAAAGTAGTATTAAGGCAAGGCAAATATTTATGCTAACTAATCTTACTCGCTAGTGATTAAGTGGTTTAAAAACAGCTGAAAAAACTCACTCAACGAAGACACTTTTAATTGTGCGTAAATACGTTTACGGTGGTTTTTAACTGTACCTAAGGTGATATTTAATTGCTTAGCAATATCGTTAGAGTCGCAGCCTTGCACTAATAGCATAGCTATTTGTCGCTCGCGGGTGGTAAGTTGCTCGTTGGCAAAGGTAGCTAAGCCACGCTCAATTAATCGCCCTGTAGCTGTGGTAGTTAAAGGCCCAAGCAATAATAAGTTATTGCCCCAATGTTGGCGGCATAATGCTTTTATAAGGCTAAAATGAGCTATTAAGGTGCTTTTTTGTGCGGCGCTAAAGCGCTGTTTGCTTTCTAAAAAGCCTAAATAAATAACAATCCAGCGGCTCTCATCTGTGCGCACACTTATACTTAGTTCATCTACCCAACCGGTTTCGTTATAAAACTGTTGCTGGTATTGGGTATAAGCTGCTAAATCTTTATTTGCACTGATATCGACTAACCGATACACACCTTCATGGCCACTTTTTGACAGTTCAATATAAAAGGGATCGTTAATAAACGAATTGGTTAAATAGCGCTGAAACAATAACTCGCGTCGAGTATCTATCGAGTCGTATAAATAAATGGGGTGTTTATGGGCTCTACAGCCTAAAATCACCGCGCAGTCAAATTGCACTAAATGAGCAATGTAATTAACTATTTTTTGTGCAAAACCAGTTGAATTGATTGCTTCAACACATTGCGCAATTAGCTCATTTTCAGTGGGTTTTGCAATCATTACTGCCACGGTGTTTTAGTTAAATTAAAAGTTTAATTGGCGTTAGCATTATAAAAATTTGCCTGTTTAATACTGGCAAAATCATTAAAACGCACGCCATGTTCGCGCATTACATTTAGCACTTTTTTACTTAGCATTTGGCGTAAATAAAATGGCTGATTTGGCACAAAGTGATGAATACTATGGGTTTTACCAAAGTTAAAACAAAACAAGTGAAACGGCATAAATACCCGACTGGTTAACACATGGGTTTGCTCCAGCATATTGGTTACACCGCCATAGTAATGCATGCACGAGGTAACAAAATTTAGCGAGCTCGAGCGCACAATATTAGGTACAATTAACACCACCATTAAAAACTCAAATAGCGACATAGTGCTTAATAACCAAGCCGGCGAGCTTTGTGCAAGCCCAGTAAATAAATTAACACCATGAAATATAATTACGCTGTATAAAACAATAAAGTAAGCGGTGGTAATAGGAAAACCGGCATTAAATATCTTAAAAAAGTGAAAGCCTTTAATTTCTTTAGAAAAACGTTTGGCGTTAATTAATAAGCCTAATAAGCCATCCACAATAACCAACGCGCGTAACAAAGGATTTTTAATACCGTTACCCACTAAGCGCTCTTCTAGGTCTTGTTGTGTGCCTGAAGTTTTATGATGGTGTAAATGTAACTTACGACGATACCAAGGGCTGATAGTATTAGGGCGCATTAACCACACGGTTAGCATCATAAAATTATGCATAAATGGCTGATTACTAAAATACTGTTTATGAATTAAATCATGCTCTAACTCATGCGAAATAGATGCAGCCATAGCAGCTAAAATAATACATAACCACGCAGGAATAATGGCTAAATAATATAAAAAGCCAACCCCAACTAATGCCCCAAGAGATAACAGTAAAATAACCAATCCCAAGGTATTTTGATGCGTTAATAATGGATGCTTAGCGCGTAGCTTCGCCTCTTCAGCCTTAATAGCTTTAACAATGGCTTGAATATTTTCTTTTGCACTTAAATGAGTCATAAATTACAACCGATCAATTATGTTGGGGCGGATAATACCCGAACTGGTAAAAAAAACACCTTTGAGAGTACTTTCTTATGCTCTTTGATACGTAAGCGCGTAATTAGCCCCACATACCAATGTTAATGGCACCTATGCATAATTTACTCAGCATATTAACCTGAGGTAATTATGAATAAACAGCAAAAAATAAAACACTGGCAAGGC
>NZ_JBEOOE010000019.1:0-61959 GCF_040308885.1 Pseudoalteromonas sp. 120-MNA-CIBAN-0494 | reverse complement strand
GAAGCAGCCTAGTCTCTAAGTCAAGGCTGTAGAAGCCCATTGATCGACACGGAGTGGCGTCGATGGGTAGTTCACAACTTCTTCCCTGCTTCCCTCACATTACTCAAAAAACAAACTACTCTTTTAACAATAGTTATTTGTAACTAAAAATACACTCAATATAATCAACTTTTTTACTATTTAAAAAAATAAAACAAATAAAAAAGCATTACATTTGCGCCTTTTACATTTATAAATTATCCTTCAGCGATATATCACCCTAAGGGAATATCATTCAAATGAGTCAGCAAAAACAAGCTATAGTCGACCAGGAAGTTACTTTTGGTATTGATGAAGAACTACTCTCTACTACAGATTTACAAGGAGTCATAACTTACGCAAATGATAATTTTTGTAAAGTTGCTGGGTATACATTAGACGAGCTAGTAGGTAATAACCATAGTATGGTGCGCCACCCAGATATGCCCAAAGCTGCGTTTGCCGATTTATGGTCTAATTTAAAAAATGATATTGCTTGGCGAGGTGCAATTAAAAACAGATGTAAAAATGGTCAATACTACTGGGTTGACGCATTTGTAACGCCAATTTATGAAAATGGAAAAAAAATAGGCTATCAATCTGTTAGGCGCCGACTATTACCTGAGTACTTAAACAGCGCAGAAAATCTGTATAAGCGTATTAATAGTGGCAAGTCTATAAATACATTTACTCATAATCTGTCGGCACTCAAACTCCCTCTATATTTATGCTTTAGTGCACTTTTTGCTTGGTTAGCTAGTTATTCACTGTGGTTTATTTTGCTGTTTATTCCTCTGCCATTTGTTATTTATTATGATCAACTCGTTTTATCACAGCGATACCTTAAAAAAAGAAAAACTGAGTCAGACAGTATCTCTCGCCATGTGTTTTCGGGCAGTAATATATTTAGTTTTGCTGATTTTCAAATTAAATTACTCGAAGGAAAAGTCACTACAATAGTAGGGCGGATCATCGATGGAACATTGAGTTTAGAAAAGGGTGCCAACTCACTCAAAGCCGTTGCTCAAAAATCTAAATTGGGGGTTGAAAAAGAAGCTGCAGAGCTACATCAGGTTTCGTCAGCGGTTGAGCAAATGGTTAACTCAATTGATAACGTTGCCAAAAGTACTGTTATAACTACCCAGAAAGTAAATCAAGCGCATTCAAATTGTGAAGCAGCTACGCAGGCTATGTCGCAAACTATGGATAAAGTTTCTTTACTCGCAAATGAGGTAGATAATTCAGCTAATTCAGCAACAGAATTAGCCAAAGAGGCAGGTAAAATTGGCGATATCATGCAAGAAATTCAAGGTATTGCAGATCAAACTAATTTACTTGCGTTAAACGCAGCCATAGAGGCAGCGCGTGCTGGAGAGCATGGTAGAGGTTTTTCTGTCGTTGCAGATGAAGTTCGCGCGTTATCAAGCAGAACCCACTCTGCCACTGAGCAAATACAAACATCTATAGCAGAAATGCAGTCAACGTTATTAAGCTGGTCTAAAACGATGGAAGTTGGAAAAAACGCTGCCGAAGACTGTGTTAAAGAAACACGCCAAACACAAGACGTTGTTTCTCAGGTGCATCTTTCTATTAGTGATATTTCAGATCTCACGAGCCAAATATCTACAGCTGCCGAAGAACAAAGTATGGTATCGCAAGAGATTAGCCGTAACATTTACAATATTAGTGAAACCTCAAGCGAAAACCTAACTCAAGCACAATTAGTAGAAGTCGAATCAGATTCTATTGATAAACGCTCAAAAATGCTTGCATCATTAGGGCTATCTTTCAAAGTAGATTAAAGGGCGGGTAAGAGCAGGTTTCAGGCATTAGGTTTTAGGCAGAGATTAAACCAAAATCGGTGTTTAAATTACCCGTAGGCGGGGCTTTATGCCGCGCTTGTTAAAAATCAAAAAAGCGTAAGGTAAATCTACTACTACTACAAGCTAGGTATTTTAAGCTTATTTAATGTGGGTTTTAAAAATATAAAAACTGGATAAACAACTTAAAGGATTAATACTTTTTTGATTTTTGATTTTTGATTTTTGATTTTTGATTTTTCTTGAGGAAAGAAAAATTGGGGCGATTGACGGGGCTTGAACCCGCGACAACCGGAATCACAATCCGGGGCTCTACCAACTGAGCTACAACCGCCACAACACACCTTGGTTGGTGTGAGGCGCATAATACATAAAGTATTAAAAGTTGTGAAGCAAAAAAGTGAAAAAAATTAAAAAAAGAGCGAAATAGCATGTTTAGTGTGTGTTTTGCACGAAAAGCAGTCAAGTTAACTAATGTTTTAATAAGTAACTGGATTAAAACTTATTTATGCAAACCCATTATGTAGTGAATCTAAAATGTAAATAATATATAATTTGCCGATAAAATCAGATGAACGACTTTCAGGGACCACAAAATGGAATCGGTACTCAATTGGCTTAATGAAAACTCAGGCCTAATCTTACACTATGGAATACAAGCGGTAATAGCGCTGGTTATCTTTTTATTAGGTGGGCGAATTGCAAAATTTTGTGCAAACTTAACCGAAAAAGCATTCGACAAAAAGAAAGTAGACAAAGCAGTAGGCTCATTTGTTTCTAGTATTGTATTTGCCATAGTATTTATGGCGACCGTTTTAATGGCGCTGTCGCAAATAGGGATCGAAACAACCTCATTTATTGCTATTTTAGGTGCTGCTGGTTTAGCTGTAGGTTTAGCACTACAAGGCTCGCTTTCTAACTTTGCATCAGGCGTGCTGATTATTTTACTACGCCCTTTTAAATCGGGTGACTACGTAGAGGCAGGTAATAAAGCCGGCACTATTAAAAAAATCGAAATATTTTCAACAGAGCTGCGCACCCCAGATAACAAAGTTATCATAATGCCAAATTCAAAAATCATGTCAGATGCAATCGTTAATTACTCACGAGAGTCAACACGCCGTATAGATTTAGTAATTCGTGTAGATTACGATGCCGATTTACGCAAAGCGAAAGAAGTGCTTAAATCAATACTCGATAGCGAGTCACGCATTTTAAAAGATCCGGCTTATAACGTATCAGTATCTGAGCTTGCTGAATCAAGCGTAAACTTTATAGTTCGCCCGTGGGTTGAGTCAGCCGATTATTGGCCTACGTACTGGAGTTTACTCGAAGAAATTAAAATTATATTTGATGAGCAAGGGATCAATATTCCAGCTCCTCAGATGGATGTACATTTACGCAAACAAGATTAATTTACTTACAGCTATACAAAGGTTATTTTTAAATGAAACTAAAGCTTTTATCAATTTTAGTTGCAGCAACAGCAGCAACTAACGCATTTGCAGACGACGCTGAGCAAAAAACCTGGGAAGTTACCAGTGAGCTAGGCGCTATTATTACCAGCGGTAACACCGAAACCACCACACTTAAAGGTGGTATTAAGGTATTGCATCATCTAGAACGTTGGAATAATGAGTACAAAATCGACGGTATTTATAAAGAAGACGAAGTAGAAAACGACGATGGTACAAAAGACAAACAGCGTACTAACGAAAAATACGCTATTTCTGCACAAGGCAATTACAAATTAAATGAAAAACACTCGCACCTATTCATTTATGGTTCACACGTTTCAGACTATTTTGGTGCCTATAGAAGTGAGTCGGTAGTTTCTGCTGGTTATGGTTTACGTTTATTAAACGAAAAAACCATGTGGTTAAGTGCCGAAATTGGTCCTGGTTATAAGTACTTTAAGTATCCAGATGTAAGCACAGAAGTTGACGAAAATGGTAATTCACTTGCTGGTGAATACGAAGGCGAAATTATTGCCTTAGGTAAATTAGATTACAACTGGAAGATTTCTGATAACGCTCGTTTTACGCAATTAGTAACAGTAGAGTATGGTGACACCAACACCAAAACACGCTCAGAAACTGCACTACTTGCTAAAATAAATGGTTCATTACAAATGAAGGTTGCTTACAATATTATTAACAACTCAGATGTTGCTGATGACAAAGAAAGCACCGATACAGAGACCTCGCTAACACTGGTTTACAGTTTTTAACCAATAATACCAAGTTAATGACATTTAAATGACTAAAGGGGCAAAAGTCCCTTTTTTATTTGTTCAATAGTAATGTACAATACACAGCAATTCTTGTTGTAGACCTAGGGAAATACCTACTCGTGAGCCTTTTTAAACACTTATTTAGTGCTTTAGTATTAATATGTAGCTTTAGTGCATTAGCATTCACCCCGAGTGCGTCGCAAATAGAGCAATTTAAAAAACTACCAAAGTCTCAGCAGCAGGCATTGGCAAAGCAGTACGGTGTTGACCTATCGGTAATAACTGGGTCAAGCCAATCAAGTAATCAACCTCAAGTTGAAGAACCCACAATCGGTCCTCGTTTAGTACAACAAGAGCAAGCAGCAAAAGCAGAACCAGCAAAACAAAACCCTAATACAGTTAAGCCATTTGGTTATGAACTTTTTGCCGGTGAACCGACTACATTTATGCCTAGCGAAACCGCAGCAGTGCCCGACACCTACTTAGTAGGGCGTGGCGATCAGCTACTAATTAACTTTTATGGTAAAGAAAGCGATAGATTTGAAGTGATCGTTGATCGCGAAGGGCGCATTAGCATCCCTAACTTAAGCCCAGTACAAGTTGCAGGTTTAACCTTCGCTGAGGTTAAAGAATTAATAAAAGTTAAAGTAGAACAAGAAATTATTGGCGTTAAAGTATTTGTGTCGCTTGGTCAGTTACGCAGCATGCGTATTTTAGTACTTGGCGAAGCATACAAGCCTGGTAGTTATAATGTATCGTCTTTAACTACTGTGTCGCATGCATTATTTGTAAGTGGTGGTGTATCTGATATTGCTTCATTGCGTAACATTCAAGTAAAGCGTGCGGGTAAAGTAGTTGCTAATTTTGATTTGTACGACTTACTTATTCATGGTGATAGCAGTAACGATATAACTTTAAAGCCCGGTGACGCCGTATTTGTACCTTCAGTTGGTGCACAAGTAAAAGTAGAAGGCTTAGTGAAACGCCCAGCTATATTCGAACTTAAAAAAGGCGAAACGGCGAAAGAATTACTAGCTATGGCTGGCGGCTTAAAACCAGGTGCCTATACAAAAAATGCAGTGGTAGAGCGTTTTAACAACAATCGTAAAGAAGTACTTACCGTAGACTTTTCTGCTAATAGCATAAACTATATTCCCCAAGACGGCGACCGCGTACGCTTTAATACCATAAGCTCACAATATAAAAATTCAGTTAATTTAGTCGGTGCCGTAGTACGCCCTGGTAGCTATCAATGGCACCAAGGTAAACGTATTTCCGATGTTCTAAAGTCGGTACGTGGCGATCTACTTCCCCAAGCTGATTTAAGCTATGGCTTATTAGTACGCGAAATAAACATAAATGGTGACATAGAAGTGCATCAGTTTGATGTAGCTTTAGCTATTATTAAAAATAGCGAAAACGACCTAGCCTTAAACGCCAACGACAAAATACTTGTATTTAGTGAGTTTGAAGAAAAACAAGATGAAAAGTTAACGTTAGCGGCAACTGGCTCAGGTACTAAAAAAGATACATCAATTGAGCAAGCTGCAACACAAGGTGAAAATAGTAACCAATTAAGTGCAGCAAGTTATACACCTTATAGCCGTAACAATTTATTAGCGCCAATCATTAAAAAGCTTAAACGCCAAGCATCGACCGAGCAAGCTATTCAGCTAGTAGAAGTTAACGGCAGTGTTACTTACCCAGGTGTTTACCCATTAACGATAGGTGGCGAAGTTGCTGACCTTGTGACGGCAGCGGGTGGCTTACTTGAATCGGCTTATACCAAACAAGCCGAAATTACCCGTATGGTTGATGGTGATGCTTCAAAAGTAGAGCATATAAAAATAGACTTTGATCAAGTAGTAAATGGTAATGAACAAAACCGTATTGCTTTACAAAGTAAAGACAGCCTGAATATTTTTGCAATTCCAAACTGGCAAGAAAACGTAAAAGTAACCTTAAAGGGGGAGCTATTATTCCCGGGAACTTACACAATTCGCCGTGGCGAAACATTAACTAATTTGTTAGAGCGCGCAGGTGGTTTTTCAGATTTTGCTGAGCAAAAGGCAGCGGTATTTATTCGCCAGTCAGTTAAGCAGCAAGAGCAACAGCAGTTAGCACGTTTGACTAACGAATTACGCCGCGATGTGGCATCTAAAAGCTTTCAAGACTCTATAAACAGCAGCACGCTTTCGTACGACGAAATGAACAAACTACTAAACGACCTAGCCGATGTAGAAGCAGTTGGGCGCTTAGTTATCGACCTGCCTTTAATTGTAAATAATCAGCAAAACTTAGTGCTACAAGATGGTGATACACTTTACGTGCCTAGTAAGCGCGACTCTATCAGCGTAGTGGGAGAGGTTAATTATGCAACTACTCACTTATATAAGGCGGGTATAAGCGTAGACGACTACCTTAAGCTAAGTGGAGGCCTTAAAGAGCGTGCCGATGACGACCGTATTTATATAATTAAAGCCAATGGCTCGGTAAAAATACCTAATACGGGTAGTTGGTTTGCAGTTAATAACTCAGAGCAACTAGAAGCAGGCGACACCATAGTAGTACCTATGGACACAGGGCACATGGATAAGCTAACGCTGTGGAGCACCGCAACACAAATACTGTATCAATTAGGTGTAGCAGTAGCTGCAATCGGTAGCCTTTAAGTAAAGTAATAAATTAAAAACTAAAACCAAAGTAATCCTTTGGTTTTAGTTAACATGTACAAAATAGTAAAAACAAAAATTAGCAATTAAATCAGTACGTAGGAACTGCAACCTAGGGGCGGAAGCGTGCCTGAATGACTTGAAAGTAAATGGTTTTACTTCCAAGTTGAAGCAAGACACCTCTGCGACGAACCGGACCGCAAGCCTGGCTGCAAGACTAATAAATAGCTTTAGCTATCAACCGAGATTTATATGAACAATAACCAAGCAAATATAAAAGAGAATAACGAATACGTGCAAAGCCATAACAATAACATCGCTGACGACGAAATCGATTTACGTGAGCTGTTTGCTGTAATTTGGCAAGGAAAATGGCTAATAATAGCAATTACAGCACTGTTCGCAGTTGCATCAGTTGTTTATGCAATTAACCAGCCTAATATCTATAAGTCAGAAGCATTGTTAGCGCCTGCAGAGCAAGAAGGTTCTGGTGGTTTGGCGGGCTTAGCTGGGCAGTTTGGTGGTTTAGCCAGCTTGGCGGGTGTTAATCTTGGTGGTGGCTCAAGCAATAAAGCACAGTTAGCTATTGAGGTATTAAAATCACGCCAGTTTACCAGCGACTTTATTCAAAAGCATAATATCTTACCAGACTTAATGGCTGCTAAAACGTGGGATATGCAAACGAATACTGTTGTATATAATAGCGAAATGTACGATGCTCAAAATAATAAATGGCTACGTGAAGTTGAAGCGCCTTTTAAGCCAGAGCCATCTATGCAAGAAGCCTTTAAGGTTTTTAGCAAAATAATAAGTGCAAGTACTGATAAAGAAAGCGGTATGGTTACCGTGTCGGTAGAGCATGTATCTCCTAGTGTTGCTCAGCAATGGGTTAGCTGGCTGATTGAAGATATAAATAAAAGCATGAAAGAACGAGATGTTTTAGAGGCAGTAAAAAGCACTGACTTTTTAACTCAGCAGCTAGAGCAAACTAAAATTGCTGATATACGTGCGGTACTTTACAAATTAGTTGAAGAGCAAACTAAAACAATTATGTTTGCTAAAGTACGCGACGAATATGTATTTAAAACGATTGATGCGGCATTAGTGCCAGAAGAAAAGTTTAAACCTAAGCGCGCATTAATCTGTGTACTAGGTGTACTTTTAGGTGGAATGCTAAGTGTAATGATAGTATTGATCAGACACTATGTAGCCAAAGATAAAGACTAGGTTTAAACGTCTAGTTTTTGAGGGCCTATTGGGTACTTTTAAATAAAAGTACAAAAACAAGCAATTACAAGTAGATAGTCTAAATTGACTGTCTCAAAATGGAAAAAAGTGTCTCAGTGGGTTGTAATATCACTGAGATACTAAATTGCAAAAATGCAATTTAGTGGTAAGTTGTAAAAAGCGCATTTGGCCAGTTTATGATGGTTTTTTAAGTTACCTATGGAACTAAAATTAATTAGTAGAGAATAAAGAATAGAGTTAAGCCCCCTACCGCCACAGTTACACCCTATATAGGTTGCCTAATAAGCTATTAAATTTGTAAAGTTTATGCATTAAATCAGTCCTAAGGCTAATAAATAAAAACTCAAATTTTTAATGTGATTTCTTAACAGAAATATTTACGTAATGCTGACTGATTTTCATAATAGCTATTTTAATTCTGTGAGAATTGGGTTAAGTGAAACTGTAGAAAGCTGCAATTCAATAAGACTTTATATAATAAACGATTTAAGAACATTAATTGAAGTTATATGATCTTAATCAGAAATGATAATAGGCAGGTTTAATTAGTTATATGCTCCCACAAGATGTTTTTGAAGTTGTAATAAGATCAACGCCCTTAGTTTCAATCGATATAATTCTAAAGAATACTACTGGAGAAGTGTTGTTAGGAAAAAGAAACAACAGACCCGCTCAAGGAAACTGGTTTGTTCCTGGCGGAAGAGTATTGAAAGATGAGCCTCTTGATGTAGCATTTAAACGATTAATTGAAAATGAGTTAGGTTTAAAGGGAAAAGTCAACTCCAACTTTAAAGGTGTATATCAGCACTTTTATGATGATAACTTTCTTGGTGATACTTTTACTACTCATTATGTTGTACTCGCTTATGAGGTTTGTTTCAATGGTAAGTTATCATCACTGCCGGAAGAGCAGCATTCAGATTACGAATGGTTTACACAAGATGAACTTTTATTGAATGAGAAAGTACATGAGCATACAAAGTGGTACTTTCAGAGTGATACACAAGCCGATAAGATGTTTAAGTAATTAATGCTTAAAGTTCACTTAAAATTACAAATTAAAGGTTAGAAAATATTTTTATGATCACTCCTATTATAATGGCAGGCGGTACTGGTTCTCGGTTATGGCCCCTTTCGCGCGAGCTATACCCAAAGCAGTTCTTAACAGTAACGGGTGAGCAGTCAATGTTACAGCAAACAGTTGCGCGTTTATCGGGTTTAGAGCATACAGCACCTGTTTTAATCTGTAATGAAGAACACCGTTTTATCGCGGCAGAGCAAATGCGAATTGGTGGCTTTGCACATAGCGGCATTATTTTAGAGCCTGTAGGGCGTAATACAGCACCCGCAATAGCATTAGCTGCTTTACAAGCTGTAAATAATGCAGCCGAAGGGGAGGAGCCTATATTATTAGTACTTGCGGCAGATCATGTTATTCAAAATATAACTGCTTTTGAGAGCGCTGTACAAAACGCATTACCTTTTGCAGAAAGTAACCAACTAGTTACCTTTGGAATAGTACCCACAGCCCCTGAAACTGGTTACGGCTATATAAGGTCGGGTGAACAAAGTGGTAATGCGTTTACGGTGAGTGAATTTGTAGAAAAACCAAACCTAGCAACCGCACAAAAGTATTTATCGAGTGGTAATTACTATTGGAATAGTGGCATGTTTTTGTTTAAAGCCAGCCGTTACCTTGAAGAGTTAGCTAAGTTTTCACCTGAAATATTAGAAATATGTAAGCAAGCAATTGCGGTGCCAGAGCAAGATTTAGAGTTTATACGCGTAAATAAAGCAATCTTTGAAACTTGCCCCGATGACTCTGTTGATTATGCTGTAATGGAAAAAAGCCAAAATGTTGTTGTGGTTCCAATGGATGCAGGCTGGAGTGACGTTGGTTCTTTTTCAGCTTTATGGGAAGTATCTGCTAAAGATAAAAATCAAAATGTCATTAAAGGTGATGTAATTGCAGTTGATTCAAGCAATAACTACATATACGCCGAAAATAAACTCGTGTCTACAGTCGGAGTTGATAATTTAGTTATTATTGAAACCAAAGATGCTATTTTAGTAGCAAATAAAGACCAAGTGCAAAATGTTAAAACGATTGTAAAAAAATTAAAAGGTGCAGGTCGCACAGAGCATAAGATACATCGAGAAGTTTATCGCCCTTGGGGTAAGTATGACTCAATTGATTTTGGTAAACGAGATCAGGTAAAACGCATTACGGTTAAGCCGGGTGAAAAACTGTCGATTCAAAAGCATCACCATCGTTCTGAGCATTGGATTGTAGTGTCGGGTACTGCTAGTGTATTAAATGGCGATAAAACTATTTTAGTAACTGAAGACGAGTCTACTTACATTCCTTTAGGTACAATACATGCACTCGAAAATCCAGGTAAAATACCGCTTGAAATGATAGAAGTTCAAACGGGTAGCTACTTAGGTGAAGATGATATTGTACGTTTTGAGGACCGTTACGGTCGAGTATAATAGGCCGAGTCAGTTTTAATTAGTATGGATTATAATGAATAAAAAATTAGTAAGCTCAGAAGTTTTAGCGCAAAGCGGTGTGACTTTTGGTACTAGTGGTGCAAGAGGGTTAGTGACTCAATTTACAACTAATGTTTGTGCTGCATTTAGTGTTGCGTTTATTAAAAGCATGCAACAAAGCTTTAGCTTTAATACGGTGGCACTTGCAATAGATAACCGTCCTAGTAGTTCTTCAATGGCACAAGCATGCACATCAGCGCTTCAACAGCTTAATATTAATGTTGTATATTATGGAGTCATACCAACACCAGCTTTAGCATATAAAGCAATGCAAGATAATATACCTGCAATAATGGTAACGGGAAGCCATATTCCGTTTGACCGTAACGGGCTTAAATTTTATCGCCCTGATGGCGAAATTAGTAAAACTGATGAACAGGCTATTATTACTGAACAAGTTGAGTTTTTCGAACTTACAGACCTTGTTGAACTAACCGCAAGTAACCGAGCCACAGAGGAGTATATTAAGCGTTACACATCTTTATTTACTACACCATGGCTTACAGGTAAGTGTATAGGAATTTATGAACACTCTAGTGCCGGTCGTGATCTCTACTATAGAATATTTGAAGCGCTAGGTGCTAATGTCTTTCGATTAGAACGAAGTGATAAATTTGTACCGATAGATACAGAAGCTGTCTCTGAAGATGACACACTTAAAGCAATAGCTTGGACCAAAAAGTATAACTTAGATATGGTTTTTTCAACGGACGGGGATGGTGATCGGCCACTAGTATCAGATGAAAATGGAAATTGGTTACGGGGCGATGTCTTAGGTTTATTAAGTGCAGATGCATTAAGTGTTGAAGCACTATCGGTACCGATAAGTTGTAATACTGCGATTGAAATTAGTCAAAAATTTAAGCACGTGGAAAGGACCCAAATTGGTTCGCCATACGTGATTGCAGAATTCTCTCAACTAAAGGAACAGTTTAGTACTGTTGCTGGTTTTGAGGCTAATGGCGGTTTTTTATTAGGAAGTGACGTCCAGTTTAATGGTAAATTATTAAAATCATTACCGACCCGAGATGCTGTTTTGCCTGCAATCATGCTTTTACTTGCTGCTGGTGATGCTAATATTTCAGAATTAGTAAAAGCACTTCCCGAACGTTTTACTTATAGCGACCGGCTCCAAAACTTCGCTACCGAAAAGAGCCAAGCACTTATTTCCATAGGCAAAAAAGCTCCAGGAGAGCTTATGACTAAACTCGGTTTAATCGATACTGAGATCAATAGTATCGATGAAACCGATGGATTAAGAATTACGTTTGAAGATGGAAATATTATTCATTTGCGCCCTTCAGGTAATGCACCAGAGTTACGCTGTTATGGCGAGGCAAATAACTTTTCAACAGCAAATAAAATTGTTGTTACCACATTAAGCAAAATTATAAATCTTGATACGAATTTAAATACGTAACTATTAAGTTTGGATATTATTAAAAATAGTCTCCAAAATTTAAGTAAAGGAATTAAAAAATGGCAGATAAAAAAGTTGCATTAATCACAGGTGTTACAGGCCAAGATGGTTCATATCTTGCGGAGCTATTGTTAGAGAAAGGCTACGAGGTACATGGTATAAAACGTCGTGCGTCATCGTTAAATACTGAGCGTGTCGATCATATTTATCAAGATAACCATGAAAAAAATCAAAAGTTTTTTTTACATTACGGTGATTTAACTGATTCATCTAACTTAACGCGTATTATTAAAGATGTGCAACCAGATGAAGTATATAACTTAGGTGCTCAGTCGCATGTTGCAGTATCGTTTGAGTGCCCTGAATACACAGCCGATGTTGATGCAATGGGAACCTTGCGTTTACTTGAAGCTATTCGATTTTTAGGGCTTGAGAAAAAAACTAAGTTTTATCAAGCATCAACTTCTGAGTTATATGGTGAAGTGCAAGAGATCCCGCAAAAAGAAACAACTCCATTTCACCCACGCTCACCTTACGCAGTGGCAAAAATGTATGCCTATTGGATTGTCGTAAACTATCGTGAATCGTATGGTATGTATGCGTGTAATGGGATTTTGTTTAATCATGAATCACCGCGCCGTGGTGAAACTTTTGTTACACGTAAAATCACCCGTGGCATTGCGAATATTGCACAAGGCTTAGAGAGTTGTTTATACCTTGGTAATATGGATGCTTTGCGTGATTGGGGACATGCAAAAGACTACGTGCGCATGCAATGGATGATGTTACAACAAGACGTTGCTGATGATTTTGTAATTGCAACAGGTAAACAAATCAGCGTACGTGAATTTGTAAAACTATCAGCTCAAGAAGCTGGTATTGAACTTGAATTCAGCGGCGAAGGTGTTGATGAAATTGCTACTGTAAAAGCTATCATTGGTAATAATGCAAAAGCATTAACTGTTGGTGATATTATTGTTCGAGTTGACCCTCGTTATTTCCGCCCCGCGGAAGTTGAAACATTATTAGGCGACCCTTCAAAAGCGAAAGAAAAATTAGGTTGGGTACCACAAATAACAGTTGAAGAAATGTGCGCAGAAATGGTACAGCATGATCTAAGTAAAGCAAAACAGCATGCATTATTAAAAGCTCATGGGCACAATGTGGCAATATCAATAGAGAATCAAGGTTAAATAATGTCTACACTAGATGCTAAAATTTTTGTTGCAGGACATCGTGGAATGGTTGGTTCTGCAATTATTCGTCAACTCGAAGCGCATGGGTATGCAAATATAATTACACGAAAACGAAGCGAGCTAGATCTTACCAACCAAAAAGCGGTACTCGATTTTTTTCAAAATGAAAAAATAGACCAAGTTTATTTAGCTGCTGCCAAAGTGGGAGGGATTGTAGCTAATAATACGTATCCTGCAGAATTCATATATGAAAATTTAATGATAGAATGTAATATCGTTCACGGTGCTCACTTGGCAGGTATCCAGAAGTTACTATTTTTAGGCTCTTCATGTATTTATCCTAAATATGCAGAGCAGCCAATGGCTGAAACTGCATTATTAACAGGGAGGTTAGAAGAAACTAATGAACCTTACGCAATTGCTAAAATAGCGGGTATTAAGCTCTGCGAAAGTTACAATCGTCAGTATAAGCGCGATTACCGTAGTGTTATGCCAACAAATCTATATGGACCAGGTGATAACTTTCACCCTGAAAACAGCCATGTAATACCAGCATTAATTCGCCGCTTTCATGAAGCGAAACTACAAAATTTAAAAAAAGTTATTGCATGGGGGAGTGGTGAACCTATGCGTGAGTTTTTATATGTAGAGGATATGGCCGCTGCATCTATTCATGTAATGAATTTAAAGCAATCTATTTATATCAAAAATACAGAACCAATGCTAAGTCATATAAATGTAGGTACTGGTACAGACTGCACTATCCGTGAACTAGTTGAAACTGTGGCTAAGGTTGTTGGCTTTAAAGGTGATATTGAGTTTGACAGATCAAAACCTGATGGTGCACCACGTAAGTTAATGAATGTTGAAAGGCTTAAGTCTCTAGGTTGGGAATACTCAGTATCATTAGAAAGAGGTTTGACCCAAGCTTATGAATGGTTTTTGGCTAATCAGGGACAGTATAGGAGCTGAGTAATATGAAAATATTAATAACTGGTGGTGCAGGGTTTATTGGTTCTGCTGTTGTTCGCTATATAATAGAACACACTCAAGATTCAGTTGTAAATCTAGATAAGCTAACTTATGCAGGCAATCTTGATTCATTAAAATCTATAGATAAAAACGAGCGCTATGTATTTGAGCAAGTTGATATTTGTGACCGTGTAGCCCTAGACCGTGTGTTTGCCGAGCACAAGCCAGATGCTGTAATGCATTTAGCTGCAGAGAGCCATGTTGATCGCTCAATTACAGGCCCCGCTGAATTCATTCAAACTAATATTGTAGGAACTTACACATTATTAGAAGCTGCTCGCGAGTACTGGAATTCACTCGAAGATAGCGCAAAGCTCGCATTTAGGTTTCACCATATTTCAACGGATGAAGTTTATGGTGACTTACCGCATCCTGATGATGTGAAGGGGGAAGCGGAAAATGTGAAGGGTGAAACTGGCACTTCACACTTAGCACTTAACAACTCACAAGGTTTACCTCTTTTTACTGAACAAACATCATATGCACCAAGTAGTCCGTATTCAGCAAGTAAAGCATCGAGCGATCACTTAGTTCGTGCTTGGTTACGTACTTATGGCTTTCCTACGATAGTTACAAATTGTTCAAATAATTATGGCCCTTACCACTTCCCTGAAAAGTTAATTCCGCTAGTAATACTCAACGCACTTGAAGGTAAAGAGTTACCAATTTACGGTAAAGGCGACCAAATTCGCGACTGGCTTTATGTAGAAGACCACGCTCGTGCACTTTATAAAGTAGTAACGGAAGGTCAGGTAGGTGAAACATATAATATCGGTGGTCATAATGAAAAGCAGAACATTGAGGTAGTGCAAAATATTTGCAGTATTTTAGATGAGTTAGTGCCCAAAGAGTATAATTATTCAGAACAAATAACATTTGTAACTGACCGCCCTGGCCATGACCGCCGATATGCAATAGATGCATCAAAAATAAGTAAAGAATTAAACTGGGAACCGATTGAAACCTTTGAAACAGGGCTATATAAAACAGTCCAGTGGTATTTAAATAACCCAGTGTGGTGTCAAAACATACAGGATGGTTCGTACAAGCGAGAACGTCTTGGTGAAATAAACAGTCAAGTTTAAGGAGAGTAATGTGAAAGGTATTATTTTAGCAGGAGGTTCTGGCAGTCGTTTATATCCAATAACGCAAGGGGTTTCGAAACAGCTATTACCTGTTTATGATAAGCCCATGATCTATTACCCATTATCAGTGCTAATGTTAGCTGGTATTAAAGATATTTTGATCATTACTACGGCTGAAGATATTGACAGTTTTAAAAGGCTATTAGGTGGAGGTGAAAGGTTTGGTATCACCCTGTCTTATATAATTCAGGAAAAACCTGAAGGATTAGCACAAGCTTTTATTTTAGGGGCCAATTTTATTGGCTCAGATCCTGTTTGCCTTATTCTAGGAGATAATATCTTTTATGGGCCACAATTAAGCCCTAAATTACTTCGCGCGAAATCTCAAAAGTCTGGCGCGACGGTTTTTGGTTATCATGTTCATGACCCACATCGTTTTGGTGTAGTTGAGTTCGATGAAAATAAAAAAGCTATTTCTATAGAAGAAAAACCGACTAACCCTAAGTCTAGCTATGCAGTAACTGGTTTGTACTTCTACGATAATGACGTTATTGAAATTGCAAAAACGATTAAGCCTTCTGTTCGTGGGGAATTAGAAATTACCGATGTGAATAAGGTATATCTAGAAAGAGGTACTCTTAATGTCGAAATGCTAGGTCGTGGATATGCGTGGCTAGATACCGGTACTCATGCTAGTTTATTGGAAGCCTCACAATTTGTTCATACTGTAGAGTCGCGTCAAGGTTTTAAAATTGCTTGCTTAGAAGAAATTGCCCATAACAGTGGCTGGATTGATTTAACTAAATCAGATTTTGATCATGAGATATTAAATAAAACTGAATATGGTAAATATCTATTGGGAATTATTTGTGAAAACGATTAATTTTATTCAAGATGAAGCAACGCCTCACAATAATATATTAATCAAAAATATTAATGCTATTAATGAAATTAAACTTGAATATGCATTGAGTAAATCCAATCAATATGAATGGGATATCGATTTAACAAATGAAATAATTAACGCAAATATTTATGGGTTAAAAGTAAACTTACGATTGATAAAAAACTACATAAAAAAATCAAAAAAAGAAAGTTTTTTGATGGTTGGTTGGAGTAACCCTACAACGCGAATTATTTTTTTACTTTCAGTTTTTTTTAAACTAAATCTTTTTATGTGGTTTGATCTCCCCGATGATAATAAAAAACGAAGTTGGCTGAGTAGGCAGGTAAGAAGCTTATTTCATTTTTTATTGAAAAAATCAAATATTCAACTATTCTGTGCAGGAAAAACAACTATTGATTATTTTTCATCCAAAGGGTTTTCTAAATCTAGACTGCATAATCTTCCTATTCAGGTCGAAGTAGTCAAAGAAAAAATATTACATTTCGAAAGTAATGAGTTGAAGGTATTTGCAGGTAGTCGATTAACATTTGATAAAGGTTTTGATTTATTAATTAGTGCATTAGGGGCGTTACCTAAAAATGCTAAAGTTAAATTACGTCTTGCTGGTACTGGTCCTGAGAAAGAGCAGTTAGAGGCTCAAGTTAAAGCTTTAGGGCTAACTACTTCGGTAGAGTTTATCGGCTGGTTGTCCCCAGCTAATTATCAACAAGAGCTAGCTAAAAGTGATATATTCATTCACCCAGCTAGAGTTGATGCATATGGGGCTACGGTCCTAGCTCTAGCGTCAGGAACGCCGGTGATCGGTTCCAATGGCGCCGGGGCTGTTATCGACTGTCTAATTGATGGTGAGAATGGATATGTGTATAGACCTGAAGATGTTGAAAAATTAAGTGAACTTATAATGCGTTTTCATGATAACCAATTTTTAATAACCGAGTTTTCGAAAAAGGCTTTGTTAATTGCAAATCAATATGATGGTGAATACTGGGCAAAGCAAGTTATAAAGGCAATGAAATGATAATTTTAGATGAGCATGAGATATTTTCCTTAGTAAGTCTTAGTATTGCTAACCTGGAAAATTTGAGGCTTTGGAAGAATAAGCATAGAAACAGTTTTTTTCATAAAGAAATAATCACCACAAAGCAGCAATTAGAATGGTTCAATAGTTATCTCAATGATTCTGAAAATCAAATGTATATTGTAATGCTCAATGGTGAAGCAATAGGCTGTATGGGTTATCGATTTAAAGAAGGTGTTATAGATGTTTATAATATTATGCGTGGTGTAGAAACCAATCACGAAAAATTTACAATGTCAGACGCTTTTAAATTAATGCTAAATTTTATTAATTACAAATATCAGAAAAAAATAAGCTGTGTTGTACTAAATGAAAATCCTGCATTTAACTGGTATTTAAAAAATGAATTTGAAGTAAAAGAAGAGTATGAAACGTATTCTCTTCTGGAATATAATCCAAAGAAATACTCAAAGAATTTTATAGTGAAGGAAGATTAATAATGATTACTGTTTTTGGTTCACATGTTGGTGAAAATGAAATAAATTCTGTTGCAGATAGTATGAAAAAGCAATGGATGGGTATGGGGCCTAAAGTCGCAAAGTTTGAAAGTGACTTTAAAGAAAGATTAACCCTTAAAAACTTTATAATGGTTGATAGTGGCTCTAATGCTTTATATATGGCTGTAACATTATTAAACTTACCGAAGGGCTCTGAGGTTATTGTACCTACTTTCACATGGGTTTCTTGTGCACAAGCGGTGTTACTTGCTGGTTTAAAACCAGTATTCTGTGATGTAGATATTAAAACAATGAATGTAACCAAAGAGACAGTAGAAGCACAGATTACAGATAAAACATCTGCGATTATGGTCGTTCATTATGCTGGTCTACCAGTAGATATGGATAGAATAAAAGAGTTAGGGTTGCCAATTATCGAAGATGCAGCACACGCTGTTGACTCATATTATAAAGGCGAGGCTTGTGGCGGCATTGCTGAAGTTGGTATCTATAGTTTTGACGCTGTCAAGAACTTGTCAGTTGGCGAAGGTGGCGGTGTTGCCGTTAAATCAGATGAAGCTGCTATACGAGCTAAAAAATTACGCTATTGCGGAATTGGTAAATCTGGTTTTGAAGCATCTACCAATGGAAAGGCTCGTTGGTGGGAATATGCGATTGATGAAGCATTTATTAAGATGAACCCGTCGGATATTGCCGGAGCTATTGCCGTTGAGCAACTAAACAGATTAGATGAATTACAGCAAAAGCGTAAAGATATTTGGGATTATTACCAACTAGCCTTTACAGAACTTCAACAAGTGATAACGCCTGTTGAAGCTAATGAAGGCGATAAACATTCATATTTTACCTACTGTATACGTGTGCCTAAACGTGATGAACTTGCAAAGTACTTAATCGACAGAGGTGTTTATACCACTCTTAGATATCATCCACTGCACCTAAATCCTATATACGGACAAATGGATCTACGCTTGGAAAATAGTGAAATATTAAATGATGACGCATTAAGTATTCCATTACACCCTAATATGTCACTTGATGATGCCAAAAAAGTCGTTGCTGAAATTACCGCTTTTTATAATATCTAATTCAGGAACTAAGGCTTGTAAATGAAAGTAACTAATACAAAAATCGAAGCTGTAAAAATAATCGAACCAAGAGTTTTTGGTGATGAACGCGGTTTTTTCATGGAAACATGGAATGATAAAGTATTTAAAGAACTAGTCGCAGATAGAAGCTTTGTGCAAGATAATCACTCAAAATCTAAAAAAGGGATTTTGCGTGGTTTACATTTTCAAACGGAGAGCTGTCAAGGCAAGTTAGTTCGAGTCATACAAGGTGAGGTATTTGATGTTGCTGTCGATCTAAGAGAAAATTCTACAACTTATGGTGAATGGGTTGGTGAATTTTTATCTGCTCAAAATAAAAAGCAATTATGGATTCCTGAAGGCTTTGCCCATGGTTTTCTTGTTGTGAGCGATGAAGCTGAATTTGTCTACAAATGTACTGATTTCTATAATCCTGAATTTGAGCAAAGTCTAGCTTGGGATGATAAAGCAATTAATATTAAATGGCCTTTAGCTGAAGGAGAGACACCTGTTTTATCTGGTAAAGATATGCAAGGTGTTTCTTTTAATAACCTGCCTAAAATTAACCTATAAAAGTGAGTGTAAGGGGGGCTGTCCCCCCCTTAAAAAATAACTATGAAAGTATTAGTAGTTGGGGATTGGTTAGCCGAAATATATGAAGAGTCGTTTTATAAAGCATTCAAAGAGCATGGCTGTGAGGTCTCTAAATTCTCCTGGATTCAATACTTTAAATATTATCAATACGCGAATCGCTTTGAAGTGAAGAGTAATTTACTACTCTCTTTATATTACCGTATACAGAATCGATTTACATTTGGCCCTGAATTGCTTCGCATTAATCGTGATTTGCTACGTGATTCAGTAGAGTGTAAATATGACCTTATTTTTATTTATCGTGGTACGCATATATTTCCTTCAACCATTAAAAAGTTAAAAGAAACAGGTGCGGTTGTTTTTGGGTATAATAATGATGATCCTTTCAGCACGCATTATCCTAAGTATTTTTGGCGCCATTTTATGCGTGGGATTAAATACTATGATCATATCTTTTCCTATCGAAATAAAAATTTAGATGATTATAAAAACATAGGTTACAAAAAATCATCTATCTTGCGTTCATATTACCTTAAAGATAAAAATTTCATAATGGCACCTACTGCTGTTAACAAAATTTATATGTCTGATGTTGTATTTATTGGGCATTATGAAAATGATGGTCGCGATGAGATACTTTTGCACTTACTAAAGGCAGGGGTTGCTCTTAAATTATATGGAACTAGCTGGGATAAATCGCCTTATATTTCAGAAATTGAAAGTTTTACTGGGAAAATTAAACCTGTCTATGTAGAGTATAATGAAGTGTTAAATGGAGCGAAAATAGCCTTAATTTTTTTATCAAAACTTAATAATGATACATATACCCGCAGAGTATTTGAAATTCCCGCGGCTAAAGCCGTAATGCTATCAGAATATACTGAAGACATGGCTAACTTGTATGAAAATGAAAAAGAAATATTTTTTTTTAATAATAAAGATGAATGCCTGAGAATTATCAATAATCTACTAGCGCATTCCGATTTAATAAATGAGGTTGCAAACCAAGCATACAATAGACTGTTGACTGATGGTCATGAGGTATTTGATCGTGTCGCTGAAATTATAAATAAGTATGAAAATGAAAAACCTAATAAAAACTAAAGGTAGCTTATTATTTTTTTCTGGTGGGCTAGTTTTTACTAATTTATTTACAACACTAATTATTGCTACTTCGCTTGGCTTTGGTTTAGAGCTTGATGTGTATTATATTACTCTATCAGTGTATCTTTTCTTACTTGCTGCTATTGGTTGGAGCTTAACTAATGTTATTACTCCAATACTTATTAGCCGAGGTATTACAGAGTCAATTTCTAGTATTTTTTATATTGTACTTACTTGGGCTTTGCTTATTGTAATATGTTTAATTTTATTACTCCCATTTATAACAAATATAATTTATACCAATTATATTGATGAATATTCAATCGAATTTATTTATGGTCTATTTCTACTCTCTTGCACAATCTTTGTTGTAGACCTGTTATCCCAGGTGTTCATCTGTTTTGAAAATGCATCTGAAAGATTTGTACGAGCTATATCAATCAATTTTATTTCTTCGTTAGTTGGGTTATCTGTTTGCTATTATTTGGTGGAGAGCTTTGGGCTTGTCGGTGCATTGTTAACTCAGTTAGCCATAAAAGTAGTCTTACTTATTGTTTTGTTAATATTGAATATCCGTTACTTATCGCGAATTAAATACGATAAGAAAATGGCAAAAGAATTATTTTCAAGATCCAAATATTTTTTTATTAGTGGTCTTTATTATCGTACTGAAGATTTAGTAGAAAAATTTATTGCAAGCTTTTTAGCGCCTGGTTTTTTGTCTTTAGTATCCTTTGTTCAACGGATATACGGAGCTATAATTACCGTAATTAATACGGTAATAATAACGCCTACGTTAACACGGTTTTGTAAGAGTAAAACTAAAGAGGAAAAGTACTCTGATTATAAATTTATAAAGTTGCTTGTTGCTGTAGTGTGCTTAGCTACCTTGATTTCATTTCCTATCGTTTATTTTTATGGTGAAACTTTTTTATTATTAATTTTTTCTGATAAATTGTTAGGTGTTGAAGAGAATATAACATTAGTATTATGCGCTCTTTTTCCTACATTTATGCTGCTAACAATTAATCAATTGTTGCATAATTTATTAATGAGTAGAGCACAGGAAAGAAACATTGCAAAATTTGATATGATTTCATATACCCTTTCCTTAGTTTTAAAAGTTAGTTTAACTTTTGGTTATGGCTTCTCAGGTTTTTTAGTAGGCATTGTCTTTGCTTCAGCACTGAAACTATCTTTCAAATCATATTTAGTATTCGGAGTTATCAAAAATGAAAACATTTGAGTTAAGAGTTAGCGAAAAAGAAATATATTCTAGTGTGTTTACCTTCATCTAGAAGCTTAATTTATTTATATCATTAGAATGAGTCAATATGAAAAACAAATTTATCAGAATTGAAATTACACTTTCAGATACTGGACAGCCAATTGTTGAAATAAAATCAGAAAATTTAAATGTAATAGAATCTCAAATATTTACTTATATTAGTAACGAACAAGTAGAGTGTGCCTTACCTCATCATGATTTTACTGACACGGCTAATTTCTCAAAAAAAAATAAAGGTGTTTTAGTTCATCGTGATAAACAAAAAGTGAAAATAAGTAATGATCCTTTTTGTACCATTCCTTTGTATTATTTTAAGACTTCTGAAAAAATCATAATCACCAGTGAGCCTTATGACTTTAATACTTTAGGTGACGCCGACATAGATCAAGCAGGTTTATGGGAAAGTATTTTATTTGGCTCTTGTCTTTGGAATCGCACCTTGTTTAAAGGGCTCTTCCAGCTCCCAAGCGCCAGTGAATTGATAGTGACAGACGAAGGCTTATCTTTAGAACGTTATTGGGACTTTAATGTCGAAGAAGATAGTAGCTTAAAAAATGAGAAAAACCTTATTGAAGCGCTTGATTCAAAATTAACCGATATATTTACTAATCTCCCTGAAAAACCTTATTTAATGGGGATTAGCGGGGGGCTAGATAGCCGATTATCAGCAGCGTATCTACATAAAGCTAATAAAGCGCACTTAGTTAAAACTTTTACCTACTGCTCTACAAAGCAAAGTTTAGATTATCAGTTAGCAAAAAAAGTTTGTCATCATTATGGACTTAAAGAACCGAGTCTACATATATTAAATGAGGCATCTTATCGTAGTCAGTTAAATTTTTTATCTAAGTACACTTGTGGACAGATAGGTATTCAACATTCACATATTTGCTCAGTGCTTGAAAGCAATTTTAAACCAAGAACTGATACTCAAATATCTAATTACTTCTCAGATGCCCTTTTTGGCTTTGATTGCTCAGGTAATAAGCACATATCAATGGGTAGTGATTCCTTAACCCGTACCTTAAACTCGACTGATGGACTTTCCATGGACATTAGGTGTGAAATTGAAGCCGATATAAGTAATATATTTTCAGGCTTTAATCCTGATGCTAATTATAGTTCACTAAATGAGTATAAGTATGTAACAGAGCGGAATCAAAAATTCCATATGAATCTTGCGTTTCAGCAATCCCGATTTATGGATACCTGCTTACCCTATGCAAATAGCGGTTTGCTTGAGTTTATGATGTCTGTTCCACTGCCCCTTCGAAAGCATAAAAAGGTGCTCGACCTTCTTTTTGAAAGCGGTGCTGTTAAAGGCTTTGAGATAGCTGATATATCATCTCGACACTTTATTGCTGGCAATGAGTTTTCGAATCAAGGCATACAGTCGCTTATTAAAAAGTTTGATTTTAAACTGCAGAATACACTTTCTGCTTTAATCGCAAAGGTAACACAAGGTAAAATGATTTACCCGAATAAGTATCATACAGAATCGCATGTAAATATGTTGCATAAATTCTCAGGTGAACTAAAGGTGGCTTGTGACTCATTATATCAAGCGGGAATATTTAACGAAGAGCAGCAAAAAACTTTAAGTACTATACCTGTTAAATCTGGTGGTGTTTCTGAGCGATTCCAAGTTTTAAGTTTAATCAGCTTATTACAATGAATATAATTGCTACCGATGAAGATAAGGTAAAAGCCTTATCTAAATATGTCCTGTTTATCTTTCCTTTTTTTATTTGGGCTATTGAAGGTGTTATATTTTATTTTTCCCCTGAAAGTAAATTCATTTGGCAGTTTACTTTATTAATAAACCTTATTTATTTATTTAAATTTTCTCGGTGTATACCTGTATTTATATTGTTTGCCTTTTTCTTAATGTATTCATTTGAACCTTATAATTTTTTTGTTAATGAACTATATATATCATATTGGATGGATTTTCAGTCTGCTTACTACTTAAATAAAGTTTCAGTTATAAGTGGTTTGTTTTTCATTATGCTAGGTTCTTTTTTATTTAACATAAGTGAAAAGAACATGGTAAATATCACTTATGTTAGGCAGCCTGATAAATTATTGTTCCTATTCACTGTCGTTTTGTTTTTTATATGTACTCACTTTGGTATGTCAGGTGATACTGTCTTAACTGCAGGGTATGGTGCTAGTGAAAGAGATAAATCCCCTCTGTTTGAATATGCAATGATATTTTTGATACTGGCATTATTTTTTTCAAATGACTCTAAAGTACATAAAGTTATTGCTACGCTTATGGTCATCTTCTTTTCCCTAAAGACAGTACTTTATGGTGGTAGGATTGAGGTTATACAAATCGTATTAGCGTTTATGTATTTTAAAACAAATTTTTTTAGGTCATGGAGTTTAAAAAAGCTATACGTGTCAATTATTTTAGCGTTTATGCTTTTATTGATTGTTGGCCGTATAAGAACAAACCCACTATTAATTTTTGGGTTGATTGAAAACCCAATGGTACTTTTTGATTTTTCACCAATATCTAAAACTGGGACAGTGTCAAGTAACTATGGAGATGTACAACAATCCTCCGCCCGAATGTTAGGGTTGGTTGATACTGGGTTTTGGGGACTTGAATTTAGGATTAAAAGTTCTATATCGTATCTTTTTAACTTATTTCTTTATGGGAATGAGTTAAAGCATGCATCAAATATTGCATTAATCGATCAAGATAAATTTGGCACTGGAGGTGGAGGGTTAATCGGTTCACAATTCTATGTCTGGTTATCTTGGTTAGGTCCTATTCTGTCAGGAATTTTTATTGGCGGTATTATTAGAAAAGGTCTGAAACCTAATTCCAAAAAAGTATTTTTTATATATGCTTTTACACTTTTGATTACTTTTCCTCGATGGTATGCATATGGGCCTTTAGCATTGGTGAAATTTGCCTTGATTACTGCTATTTTATATTGTTTATTGTTTGGGTTTTCTCTTTTTGTAAGAAAAAAATGACAAAATTGTAACTTTTATTTACTCGAATTTTAATTTGAGTTGTTAATTATGAGTATTTTTATGAAAAAAATATTATTTTATGGAGAGACAGCCAAATATGCGACACATGGTGTGTCTATTTCTAATGCTCTCTTTTTACGTGATCTTGCCGAGTATTTCGATATTAAAGTCATTGAAGAATACTCAGTGCTATCGAAACATGGCAAATTAGGTTTTTTTAAAATTTATAATTATATTAAAGCCTTGTACACTGTTTTTTGTGTTGTTAGAGCTTCGCGGTTTGATTTTTTTTATTGTGTTTTAAGCTTAAGTCTACAAGGTGGCGTTAAGTCATTACTTATGTTGCTGTGCGTAAAGGCTTTTTCTCGAAAAACAAAAATTATTATTCATGTTCATCGAGGTGATCTTTCAAGTAAAGTAGAAGAAAGTAGAATTTTGGCTTTTTTGTTTAAATTATCTATAAAACTCTCGTATAAAATAATTCTGATTAGTGATGCACAAACGAAAATGTACAATAAACAACATTTTCTAGAGGCTAGTTCTTACGTCTATGTCGCAAATACGATTGATAACAGAAAATTTGAACGAGAAAGTTTTGTACAAAAAATAACGAAAGATAGAAGTTATTATTTATACCTATCAAATTATATTAAAGAAAAAGGGATATATGATCTATTATCTGTATGGGACAGTCTGCCCAACTCCCTTCACTTAAAGTGCTTTGGTGGTGAAACGCCTAATGTGTCGATACAAAAGTTACAAGATGACTTTCCTTTGCGTAATGTTAATTATTCTCAGTCTATTTTCGACATCAGAAAATTCGAAGTGATTAGTCTATCTAAAGCACTTATATTACCTTCTTGGAATGAAGGCGCTCCTCTTGTAATACTTGAAGCAATGTCATTAGGTATCCCTATTATTGCATCTGATGTTGGCTTTATTCGGGAAATGTTGGGAGAAGATTACCCCTTTTTATTTGAAGCTAGAAATATAACTATGTTAAAGATGACTATTTTAAAATTTGAAACATTAAGTGAGCAGGAGATTCAAAATATAGGGTCTTTACTGAGAGCGCGCTTTAATCAGGAATATACCAGAGAGCGGCGAGTCAGTGACTACCTTGAGGTTTTTAGTTAATATCTTATGCATACAGGGTTAGATAACTTTATAACGTCAAGTATTTATGAACTCACTTTAAATGATGAAAATGTTTTTTATTTTAATGTGATTTTAGGTAGCCGTGTAGTTAATAAATTGCTTTGTATTGTTGATAAGGTTTGTAATCGTAATTTATTTGGAAATAACTAATACATGAAAGTTTCAATAATAACAGTTTGTTATAATTCAGAAAAAACAATAGAAGATACATTAAAGTCAATTCAATCACAAACATATTCAGATATCGAGTATATTGTTGTTGATGGGCTATCTCAAGATAACACCAATAGCATCATAAAAAAATACAGTGATATTGTGACTGTACATGTGAGCGGTAAAGATAATGGACTTTATGATGCCATGAATAAAGGCATCACTTTAGCGACGGGGGATATCATCGGCATTTTAAACTCTGACGATATCCTTGCTAGCAGTAATACGATTAAAAATATCGTTGGCTCTATTGGTGATAGCGATGGTGTTTACGGCGATGTCGGCTTCTATTCAGACGATTACTTTTTAAATAAAAAAAGGCATTACTCATCTAAATGCTTTACTAAGGAAAAATTTTCACGAGGTATGATGCCTGCACACCCTTCTTTTTATGTAAAAAAAGAGTGCTACGAGAAAGCGGGCTTATATCGTACAGATTTTAAGATCGCTTCTGATTTTGATATGCTATTGCGGATATTCTCTTTACAAAACTCGACATTTAGATATTTAGAGCAAGAGATTGTTAAAATGCGGTTAGGCGGAGTAAGCACTTCCGGCTTTATGTCAAATTATATATTGAATAAGGAGATATTAGAATCCTGTAAAAATAATAATATTAAGGCGAACTGGTTTTCAGTAATATCTAAATATCCTAGTAAAGTAATGGGATATATTTTCAAATGATACTATTGACAGGAAGTACAGGGTTTTTAGGTAGGGCAATACTTGCTGCTTTAGTAAGTGAGAATTTACGATGCTTGGGAAGAAACAAGCCATCTATAATATCAGAGTCATCTTTTTATCGAAGTGATATTAATGCCGATAGTGACTTCACTGCTGCTGTAATAAATACTGACAATGTTATTCATTGCGCCGCACGTGTTCATGTTATGGAGGATAGCTCTACTAACTCTTTGAAAGCATTTAGAGAAGTAAATACTTATGGTACACTCAATTTAGCTCAACAAGCTGCGGATGCTGGTGTAAAACGTTTTATATTTATTAGCTCAATTAAGGTTAATGGGGAGTCAACAGAAGTGGGGCAGCCTTTTAAGCCTGACGATAGCTTTATTCCTACTGATCCTTATGGGCTTAGTAAATATGAGGCTGAAATAGGTCTTCGGAATATAGCCAAAGAAACGGGAATGGAAGTTGTCATTATTAGACCTCCTTTAGTTTATGGCCCCGGTGTAAAAGCTAACTTCGAATCTATGATGAAATGGATTTATAAAGGTATTCCTTTACCGCTTGGTGGAATTAAACAAAACAAGCGTAGTTTAGTATCCATTGATAATTTAGTTAACCTAATCGTTACCTGTATTAGTCATCCCAAAGCTGCCAATCAAACCTTTTTAGTATCAGATGATGATGATGTTTCTACTACTGGTTTGTTACAAAATATGGCGGTTGCATTAAATAGACCTAGTCGATTATTACCTGTTCCTGCGTCATGGTTTAACTTGATAGCTAATTTAATTAATAAGCCTGGAATATCGCAGCGTTTATGTGGTTCTTTACAAGTGGATATATCTAAAACAAAAGAGCTATTAGAATGGACTCCTCCTTACAGCACCCCTGAATCTATGAAAAAAACGGCTAATACTTTTGTTAATAACTTAAATAAAAAGAAATAATCATGAATCACTTCCTAATCCGTACTTTCGACTTTTTACTGGCTTTTTTTGGCCTACTTGTTACTTTCCCCATTCTATTAATTGTTACTATTATTGGATTATTTGATACTGGTTCTCCTATTTTTATCCAACAACGTGTTGGTAAAAATAAAAAAACATTCAATCTTATTAAATTCCGTACTATGTCGGTTGATACAAAATCAGTAGCTAGCCACCTTGCAAGTACAGCTTCTATCACTAAGTTAGGCTCTTTTTTACGTAAAACTAAAATAGATGAACTTCCACAACTAATTAATGTGCTAAAAGGTGAGATGAGCTTCGTTGGCCCTCGTCCTAATTTATTTAATCAAGATCAATTAATTTCTGAGCGTGATAGTCGTGGTGTTTATGATGTATTACCAGGCATTACCGGTTTAGCTCAAGTGAATACTATAGATATGTCTACTCCTGAATTACTTGCTAAAACAGATCGTGAAATGATTGATACAATGACGATAGGTAATTACTTTAAATATATATTGATGACCGTAACTGGAAGTGGAAGTGGTGATAGGGTTAAATAATATAAGTTCTAGGTTCTAGGTTCTAGGTTCTAGGTTCTAGGTTCTAGGTTCTAGGTTTAAAAAGTTAATACAAGGTACTTCTCATGGATGGCTTTATCCGTTCTATTATTAATGCTTCGCGCGCTAAAAAGCGTGCTATTACGTTGTGTATAGATTCACTTTTTATTGCTGCTGCTTTTTGGTTAGCTTTAATAGTAAGGCTCGATAGCTTTGAGTCTTTAAAAAACGCCGATAACTGGTTATTGTTGGCAATGCTAATACCTATAAGTTTGTATGCATTTATTAATTTAGGCTTATACCGAGCTGTGCTTAGGTACATGAACTCGCAAGCATTGTGGGCAATTATTTTAGGCACACTTATAACCACTATAAGCTTGGTGCTTTTAGCTTTTTTTACTAATGTGAACATACCGCGAACAATGCCGTTTATTTTTGCTTGGTTATGCTTATTAACGGTAGGTGGGTCGCGCATTTTAGTCCGAGCACTTATTGGTAAAATGACGACTAGTAATAAAGAATCGGTAATTATTTATGGTGCGGGTTCTGCTGGCAGGCAACTTGCTACAGCTTTAAATGCAGGCCCTGAGTATTTTGTAAGTGCATTTATTGACGACGACATAACAAAACATGGCTCTATAATTCAAGGTATACCAGTTAGAGCTTTTAAAGATATTCACTCATTAGTCAACAAAGGTAAAGCATCTAAAGTATTACTAGCTATGCCAAGTACAACTCGGTCAAGGCGCAAAGAAGTACTTGCTCAACTTGAGCCATTAACAATTAAGGTACTGTCAATCCCTGGTATGGCCGATATGGTTGAAGGTAAAGCTAAACTTTCGGAGTTTAGAGATGTAGGTATTGAAGATTTACTCGGGCGTGACCCAGTAACACCTAAACCAGAGCTAATGACTGCAAATATAGCTAATAAAGTGGTTATGGTTACCGGTGCTGGTGGTTCTATAGGTTCTGAGCTTTGTAGGCAAATAGTTAAAATAAAGCCAACTAAATTAGTGCTTTTTGAACGTAGTGAAATTGCTCTTTACTCAATAGAAAAAGAGCTAGCCGAATACATTGCTTGCCAAGAACTCGCAATTGAGTTAATTCCTATTATGGGTTCTGTTCAGCGGGTTAACCGCCTAGAAACCGTAATGATTATTTTTGGTGTGCAAACAGTTTACCATGCAGCCGCTTACAAGCATGTGCCATTAGTTGAGAACAATGTAGTTGAAGGCGTACGTAATAATGTATTTGGTACTTATTACGCAGCAAAAGCAGCTGTTAATGCAAAAGTAGATACCTTTGTATTAATCTCTACCGACAAAGCAGTGCGCCCTACTAATGTAATGGGGGCTACAAAGCGCATGGCTGAGCTAGTACTACAAGGCTTAGCACAAGAAAAAGGCAGTAAACATAAAACGCGTTTTTGTATGGTACGCTTTGGTAATGTACTTGGCTCAAGTGGATCAGTAGTTCCACTATTTCGTCGCCAAATTAAAGAAGGTGGCCCAATAACTCTTACTCACCCTGATATAACCCGTTATTTTATGACCATACCCGAAGCGGCACAGCTAGTAATACAAGCAGGCGCTATGGGCAAAGGCGGTGACGTATTTGTACTAGACATGGGCGATTCAGTAAAAATAAAAGACCTTGCTACAAAAATGGTTAGGCTATCAGGCCTCGAAATTAAAACTGAACATATTCCTCATGGCGATATCGAAATAAAATGCACCGGATTACGCCCTGGCGAAAAGCTTTATGAAGAGCTTTTAATAGGCGATAACGTAGAGCAAACTTTGCACGAGCGCATAATGACTGCAAACGAAGTAATGCTACCGCTTAAAGAGCTTAATGTATTTATTGATGCACTTGATATTGCATGTCATAACTTTGAGCATGAAAAAATTCGACAGCTATTACTAGATGCACCAACCGGTTTTAACCCTACAGATGGTATTTGTGATTTAGTATGGAATGCTAGACTAGAAAATGAATCTAAAGATAATACTGAAAGCGTAAGCAATGTGGTTAACTTAAGTAAACAATAAAGAATAATTGTTAGATGTTAGCTATCAAGTATAAATAGAGATCCGATAGTGATTAAAGTTGAAAACTCAATGATAATGAAACCAGTGGTTTTAGGGAATAGAATGAAAATTGCAGTAGTTGGCACAGGATATGTGGGCCTCTCTAACGCTATGTTATTAGCACAACATAATGAAGTTGTTGCGCTCGATATTGATGAACAAAAGATAGCGCTTTTAAATAATAAAAAATCCCCCATAGTGGATATCGAAATTAGTGAGTTTTTAACGCGTAGTGATTTAAATTTTACCGCCACTACTGATAAAAATGCAGCATATAAAAATGCAGATTTTGTAATTATTGCAACACCCACTGATTATGATGTAGAAAATAATTACTTTAATACTAGCTCAGTTGAGGCAGTCATTAAAGATGCTATATCACATAACCCAAGCGCTGTTTTAGTAATTAAATCGACAGTTCCGGTTGGCTTTACTCAGAATATTAAAACAGAGTTAGGTGTAGATAATTTAATATTTTCACCAGAGTTTTTACGTGAAGGTAAAGCTTTACACGATAACTTGCATCCATCACGTATTGTAGTAGGCGAGCAAAGTGAGCGTGCAGAAGTATTTGCTAACTTACTCATGCAGGGCGCTATAAAAGAAGACATTGAAATACTGTTTACAGATTCAACAGAAGCTGAAGCGATTAAGCTATTCTCTAACACATACTTAGCAATGCGAGTGGCTTACTTTAATGAACTCGACAGCTACGCTGAAGCGCATGGTTTGAACAGCAAGCAAATTATACAAGGTGTAAGTTTAGACCCGCGTATAGGTAACCATTATAATAATCCATCGTTTGGCTATGGTGGATACTGTTTACCTAAAGATACTAAGCAATTACGCGCAAATTATGCAAGTGTACCAAACAACATTATTGGTGCAATTGTTGATGCTAATACTACACGAAAAGATTTTATTGCCGATTCAATTATTAAGCGTGAACCGAAAGTCGTAGGTGTTTACCGCTTAGTAATGAAAACAGGCTCTGATAACTTTAGAGCATCCGCCATTCAAGGCATAATGAAGCGTATAAAAGCCAAGGGTATTGAGGTTGTCGTTTACGAACCTGTGCTTGAAGAAAATGAATTTTATCATTCGCGTGTTATAAAAGACTTAAATGAGTTTAAGCAAATATCGGATGTAGTGGTTTCTAACCGTATGGTTGAAGAGCTTAGCGACATTGCAGATAAAGTATATACACGCGATTTATTTGGAAGTGATTAATAGCTATTTAGCTATAGTAATTTGGATATACAGTTTTAGGTATCAGTCACAGCTTATTACGTAATTAAACGACTCTTTGCTAGTAACTAGTTTTTATTGTTTGACGTTCGATACCTCTTTACCCTTTTACATATAAAGGAATATTATGAAATATTTAGTAACAGGCGCAGCTGGCTTTATTGGTAGTGCGGTTGTAGAGAAACTAACTGCTGCAGGACATCAAGTTGTCGGTATTGATAACTTAAATGATTACTATGACGTTAACCTTAAGCTTGCACGTCTTGAACGTATTAAGCATGAGCAGTTTGAGTGTAAAAAGGTTGATTTAGCAGACCGCCCTGCAATGACAAGTTTATTTGAGCAAGAGCAGTTTGACCGCGTCATTCATCTTGCGGCACAAGCAGGTGTTCGTTATTCAATTGAAAACCCACATGCTTACGCTGATTCTAATTTAGTTGGCCATCTTAATATTCTTGAAGGCTGTCGCCAAACAAAAGTGAAGCACTTGATTTATGCTTCATCAAGTTCTGTTTACGGCCTAAATGCTAAAGTACCATTTGAGACATCTGATTCAGTTGATCATCCTGTTTCTTTGTACGCAGCGACTAAAAAAGCCAATGAGTTGATGTCGCACAGCTACTCGCATTTATACGATATTCCAACAACTGGCCTGCGCTTCTTTACCGTGTATGGTTCTTGGGGCCGCCCAGATATGGCACCGTTTATCTTTACTAAAAAGATATTAGATGGTGACACTATTGATATTAACAATAATGGCGATATGTGGCGTGATTTTACACACGTAGATGACATTATTGAAGGCGTCGTGCGTATTGCTGATGTTTTACCTGGACGTGATGAGCAATGGACTGTAGAGCAAGGTACACCTGCTTCAAGTTCTGCACCTTACGCTGTATATAACATTGGTCATGGTTCACCCATTAGCTTGATGGATTTTGTGAAAGCAATTGAAGATGAGCTGGGTATAGAAGCCAAGAAAAACTTTCGTGAAATGCAGCCCGGCGATGTATACCAAACCTATGCTGATACCCAAGACTTATTTGCCGCAACGGGTTACAAACCACAAGTAGGCATTAAAGAGGGCGTTGCTGAGTTTATTACTTGGTATAAAGCGTTTTACAACAAGTAAGCAAAACCACCGACAGCCAAGCCTATTGGCTGTTATTTTTAGGGTTTTTTAACTTACTGATTTAAAAGTGTCTTATTACTGAGACGTAATTGAGACACTTTTATTGCAACCGGTTTCTCCCCAATAAGTCCCATGGCTTTATTGAACAGCAAAGCGTATTTTTTACTTAGTTGCTGATAACGAACATTAAACAATCCAAGGATGAGTTCGTTTAAACTCAGCTTGACAACAAATTTTACAAAAGGGATTATCTGTCTCCTTTGAATCCAGTGCTAGCTAGGTTCGTGTGAAATTAAGCGATATAACGCGTCACTCAAAAATAATGGAGTATAATTTGACTGACAAACAAGTGGCTGTAATTATAGCGACTAAGAATAGGCCTTCCCTTTTAAAAGAGCGTGCACTCGCTTCTGTTTTCAACCAATCCAGATCACCTAACTACCTAATTGTTGTCGACGATTCTCACGAAAATATTCAACAGCAAAATGAATCAATAGTTTCTTCTTTTTCTCATCATGATTGCCATATTAAGTACCTAAAAAATAATCGTACACCCGGTGCCAGCGGTGCGTGGAATACCGCTATTGATCACCTGTGTAGTGAATATAAAAAAAGCAGTGAATTATTATTTCTTGCATTTTTGGACGATGATGATGAATGGCACAGCCGTTACTTAGAACGTTGTTTACACGCTTCGAGTATAAATATGTCTAATATGGTGGCAGCGGGTTTCAATCGTGTAGAAGACGATGAATATTTTAAATGCCTACCACCGAAGATACTTAAAAGAGATTTGTTTCTAATAGGTAATCCAGGTATTCAAGGTTCAAACCTGTTTTTAACGTTTGAACTTATGTTAATGGCGGGTGGTTTTGATGAAAACTTACTTAGTTGTACAGATCGCGACTTGTGTATACGTTTATCTGAGCTAAGTAAAGTAAATTATTACGCTTTAGATGAGGTGTTATTAAATCACTATGCAAGCAGTACAATACAGCGCCTGAGTACACCTAACTCGATAACTAAAAATAAAGGGTTAAATACTTTTTGGCAGAAATACTATTGGATAATGAATAGCGCACAGCGGGAAGCTTTTCTTAGTCGTGCAAAGACATTATTTAATTGGATACCGACTTCAGCTACATACCAGCCATCAGTGCCAGCAATTCAAATAGGATTAACACTGGGTGTTGAGCTCGGCGCTATTTCATTCGAGCGGTTATACGATGCAATTGAAAAAATCCAGCAAGCAGCCGAAAAACACCTTGTTGGGTTTAATGTTGTTTTGACGGCATCATATGAGCCAGATAATAATGACTTAGGCACGTTTATAGCGTTTTGTGTGGAGCAAGGAATAACCTGTTATAACCTATGTAATAAAAACGTTTGTTTAAACACAGCCGTTGCTACTATCTCTCAAGAAAATGTTGGTCATCAAGCGTGGATTTTAGAGGCCGCAGAAGCTAACTTTGCAACCACTAAAGCATTCTTAGAAGAGGTGCCTGACATTCTTGAGAGAGTCGGTGCTTACCGATTGGGCGAAAATGAGTTGAGTCGTGGGTTAGTGTCACAGCAAGTAGCCCTTATCGAACAATTAAAGTTATCCCGTATTAATGCGGCCAAAGCTCAGATTAAGGTGTTATATGGTGTTAACAATCTTCACCTACTAGGCATGGGCTCTGAGGCTATTGTATTAACAGATGAAAAACGCGTATTTAAGTGTATAGATTATTGGAAAACGCGTGTACCACATAAGCAAATTAAATTTTTATTAGAAAATGCAACACAATGGACCGGTTTATCAGGTTTATATGCGCTTTATGAGGTTGTTGCTAAGGGTAAAAACGTTGTACTTACGTATCCTTATGAAGTTAGCACAGCTTATAAAGGGGGCTATACAGAGCAAGTAATTAACTTACTGCATAGTTGCAGCAAAGCGGGGATTGTTTGTAATAATATTCACCCTAAAAATTTGATTAAAACACAAAATGAAGTAAAGCTAATCGATTATGGTTCAGATATTCGTCCATGGAGTGAGCTAGGCTTTGAGCATATGGCACGAAGAGCGTACCTCACTATTCATTACGCAAATCACCCAGATCTAAAATTACTATTACGCCAAACATTAAGCTGTCTAGATATACCACAAATGGTTGGCTATAAAGAGTTTAGACAACGCTTGATAGGTATTGATTGTGATCTAAAGCAAGCTCAGACTATAAAGTTGCCTATTCCAACACCAGAAAAACCAGCTTCATTTATACTGACTATTGGTGTTATTACAGGTGATCCCGATAAGCTACTCCCTTTGCTCAACAGTATTACTGCTCTTGAAAGACAAGAGTATATACAGGCGGTCAATACCATTGTGTTATGTAATGGCTGCTCAGAGAGCTCATTAAAATTAGCGATAAACATGAGTAAGCGCCCAGTAGGGGCTATACGCATAATTAGTGAACAACAGCAAAGTAAAGATGCAGAAGCCGGTTTATTTGGTAGTGATCTAACTTATCGGCCAAGTGGGCAGGTTAGTATTGCTTTTGCACGTAGTATGTTGCAAAAGTATGTAGGCTTAGCATGCGCAAAGAGCGCAGAAAGTTACGCGTGGATCCTTGATGATGATATGCGCTTAGATAACCGAGCACTACAGTATTTGCCATGGCTGCCTAAATTAAAGCAAAATGGCACTGATATTATTATTGGTCAATATGAAGGTGCGTCTCCAAATCCCCCGTTAAATGGGCTAAGAGGACAGCTTCTCGACTTAGTTCACAACATACGTTGGCTAGATACATTCCCGCAAGACAGTGAACTACCAAATAAAAGTACTGAAAATGATAAGCTTCGAAATAGGTACCCAGATTATTACTACGATTTATCGCGTAAGCACACGGCTCATATTGAAGCACCTTTTTGGCTTGAGCCAGCCTATGAAGGAGAAACGGTTGCAGAGGCCAAAAGGCGGTTAATTGCGTTTGCGCCCTCAATACTTTCAGGGTATCCGCTTACTCGTGGCATTATACCCCTATGCTCAGAATCCCCACTCGACTTACTAAAAGATACGGTTAATCGTGGTGGCAATACGTTTATTTTAAACCCTAAAGCATTAACACACACACCTAACGTAGCCCTTACCATAAATGGCCGAGCTGTTCGCCGCTCTGACATGATGTGGGCAATAGTTAATAAGTTTCATCATGGGCTATGTATCAAAGGTGTGCCGTTTCCTGTTTTGCATACAGGGCGTGTGCAAAATGAGAAAATGTTTGATATAGAAAAAGTTCAAGATGAAATTCTCGGTTCAACCTTGTACGCAGGGCTGCAAGATTTCTTATCTACAAAACCGGGACATAATCTTGAATTTACTGCTGTTGAAATTGATAACATTTGGCGGTCTACATGCGCTGCAAGACGGTCACGTCTTTCGCGATTAAAGCTTAGTTTTTATCGAATAAATGGTTTAGCCCAATCACTGTTAAAATATCCAGATTATTTGGAGTTAGCAGAGTACCTTTGTAAAACATTTACAGAGCAAACCTTTAAAAATATTGAGGCTCAGGTGGAGCAAATGACCCATCAACATATCCATAACTTATTAAGTCAATTAATTAAGCAATGTAACCACTTTGCGCAAGAACACCAAGAATTAGAAGAGATAACAGAATAACATGCCTTATACGAATTACTGCGAATTACCGACCCCTTATGGCACCTTTAGAATGTATGACACGGGAAATGAGTTATTTAGAGTTGTCACTTTTGGCGACATTAATGCGCTAGGAAGCAAGCCACTATTAAGATTACATTCTTCGTGTTTAGCATCAGAGGTTTTTGAGGCTCAAGACTGTGATTGTGCCGATCAGCTGCGAGAGGCCATGAAAGCGATGGCACACGAAGGGAGTGGGCTCATTTTTCATTTACATCAAGAAGGGCGAGGACAGGGGTTATCTAAGAAGATTCAAGCAGTGTATAAAATGCAAAACGAAGCGTTAGATACTGCAGAGTCATTCCAAGCAATGGGGCTAGCTCAAGATATCCGTGACTATACGCATGCTCTTGAAGTCTTAAATAAAATGCAAGTAAAACAGGTGCGATTGATTTCAAACAATCCTCGAAAACGCTGTGCAATTGAATCTGCGGGAATTAAAGTTGAGGTAATTAATACTCATCCACAAGTACGCCCAGAGAATAGCGATTACTTGCAAAGTAAAAATGAAAAGCTGGGGCACAGTTTACCGCTGGAAATGGAGTATGCTGAAGATAAACCTATTTACTTTTATCACTCTGATCAAGCGTGGGGGGCGTTTTCTAACTTTTCAAAGCATGCAATATATTTGAATAATAAAATTTGGCCAACGACAGAACATTTTTATCAAGCACAAAAATTTAGCGATGTGATTCTACAAGAACGAATTCGCACAGCGGCTACGCCAATATTAGCAAAGCAATTAGCGAATAAGCTAAGCTCCCAATATTTAAGAGCGCACTGGCATGATGTTAAAGATACGGTAATGCAGCAAGCGCTCACAGCAAAGTTTACTCAGCATCCTAATTTAGCTCGGTTATTACTCTCTACTAAAAATAGGCACATAGCAGAGCACACGTTAAATGATAGCTATTGGGGAGATGCGCTCGATGGTACAGGGTTAAATAAGCTTGGAGATCTGCTGATGAAGTTACGCAGTAACCTTAAGAAACGCGAAGAGATGCCTGCATGTGCGGTATAGCGCTCCTTTGTGGTGAGAATGCCAAAGAGCACATGCCTTTAATGCTCAACAAGCTAAGTCATCGTGGACCTGATGATATGAATATTTGGGCAAACAGCCGTTTAGCGATAGGTTTTGTTCGTTTAGCTATTAATGATGAAAGTATTGAAGGGCGTGTTCCGCATCAAGTTGAAGATTGGGTAAGTGCCTTTAATGGTGAAATATATAATGCCGAGCAGCTTATTAGGCAATACAACTTATTACTTAACAGTAAGAATGACACACACGTTATTGCGCCGTTATTTTCAATTTTAGGGAACCAGATACTCACTGAGCTAGATGGTTTTTATGCAGGAATTCTTTATCAGCCTAAAACAAACTCACTTTACCTTTTACGTGACTACATTGGAAAAAAACCACTCTTTTATGGACGCTCTGAAGGTAATGTATTTGTTGTTAGTGAACTTAAAGCCTTAAAAGAAATAGATTGGTTTGAGCAAGTTCCGTTTGGTATAAGTAAATTAGATTTACTTACAGGAAAGCTAACACAGATTACAAGTCACCCTCAAATAACTGATAATAAAAGCTCTTTAGAGGCTGCGATAGAACGAGCTGTATTAAAACGTTTACCCGCACAGCCAATCGGGGTGTTTCTTAGTGGGGGATTAGACAGTTCAATTGTCGCAGCATTAGCTCATATGCATCATCAAGATGTGAGCTACTTTGTACTGGGTAACGCAGGCAGCCCTGATGTAAAAATGGCTAAGAAAGTGATTGAGCATTTAGGCTTGCAACAAGTTAAGTATGTTTCTTTACCGGCGAAAAGTGAGTTACCTTCGTTAATTGCCAAAGTAATTAAGGCTACAGAGAGTTTTAACCCATCAATAATCAGTAATGGCTTAGCGACCTATTTATTAGCAGGCGCAGCACATGAAGAAAACTTAAAGGTTGTTTTAACGGGCGAGGGCGCTGATGAACTTTTTTCAGGGTATCACGCATTTCTACCAGAAGTTGAATGGCTCCCCATGCGTGAACGTCTAATTAACGATATGCACTTTACAGAATTACGCAGGCTTGATACATGCAGTATGGCGCATAGTATTGAAGCGCGCTGCCCCTTTTTAGATCGAGCTGTAAAGTCTATTGCAGATTCAATTGAGTATAATAATATTTATTCAAATGGACAAAATAAGGCTGTTTTGCGAGATGTATTTAAGCATAAGCTACCTATAGAAATATCTGAACGCAAGAAAACATCATTTGATGTTGGTAGTGGGATACGCAAATTAGTTGTACAGTTTTTAACGCGTAATGGGCGTAAAGAAATTGATGAGTTAAAAGTGATGTGGGAGCAAATTTTTCCATTTGACGCTGATAATGATTATTTTTACAGATACCCCGCGTTTGATGATGCTATTGCTAAACGCACAGAGGTGCATCGATGAGCATATACTTAGCTGAAAAAATTTTACTCGAAAAGTTTCAGCATGAGCCATTTCATAACTTTTATTTATTAAATAATATGCAGCCAACGACAACTAAGTTTGGTGGCACTTGCTCAGATAAAGCATTGAGTTACCTAAAGTCAGTAAAAGCTGCAGGACTTAAAGCATATTTACACACAGCTCGCATAGGTGGTGAAGAGATCCACCGACTAGTAAGGCTTGAGATAAATAATCAGCGTTACTTTGCGGATGTTGGAAATGGATGGCCATCTATTCAGCTTTACCCAGCTTTCAGACCTGTTTTATATGAATGCTATGGTATGCGCTTTAGAACAACGATAGAAAATAACGTTTTAAAGATTTTTCACTTCAAGCGAGGTGTTGAAAAGCTACAAATGGAAATAGATATCAAAGAAAAGTCTGAAAAAACAATTCAGAAAAGCATTGCTAGACGTTTCTCAAGTGACATCGTTTATCCATTTAGCGACCAGCTTCGGTTTTCTATGGTTGTTGACCAGCAGTTTTTATTTATTCGCAACACGACCTTAGAAATATACAGTAATAACTATTATGAAGAAGTTCCTCATATTAATATTGCCGATTTAAAAAAAATAATAATGACACATTTTAAATATGATGCCGTTAGTCTAGAGTTAGAGTCTTTGTATAATAATATGCAGGGTAATTAATGTTTTTAATATTCACTGGTTTGTTCAAGAAGAGTGGAGTGCCCAAGATAGTTAACCATTCATGCTAAAAAGAGCAATAAAGTCACCAGCCATAGCGATGGGAGTTTATAAGTTACTTCTAAATGATATTGTGAAGTACAAGTCTGTATAATCAAATGATTATTGCTTTATAATAGAGCCAAGAGGCAGTAGCAAGAAGGTGATTTTTGGCGAGTTTAATTTAAGCTCGATTTTATTAATATCAATGCTTAAATTGTTATGCTATTCATCTTGGCGCAATTTTCTATCTGTTAAATTGCACAAATAAACACTATTAAAGGATTAGCATGAAAGCTGTTATCCCTGTTGCCGGTTTAGGCACGCGTATGTTACCTATGACCAAAGCCATTCCTAAAGAAATGCTACCGTTGGTGGATAAACCGCTTATTCAATACATAGTTAACGAATGTGTTGCTGCGGGCATAAAAGAAATTGTACTCGTAACGCATAGCTCTAAAAATGCCATTGAAAATCATTTTGATACCAGTTTTGAACTTGAAGCTACATTAGAAAAACGTGTAAAACGTACTTTGCTGGATGAGGTGCGCTCTATTTGCCCAGCAGATGTTACTATTATGCACGTTCGCCAAGGTGAAGCTAAAGGCTTAGGGCATGCTATTTTATGTGCTAAGCCCATTGTGGGCGACGATGATTTTATTGTTTTATTGCCTGATGTAATACTAGATGCATATACGGCAGACCAAAAGACAGAGAATCTTGCAGCGATGTTAAAGCGCTTTAGCGAGACACGTGCAAGCCAAATTATGCTTGAGCCTGTAGCACAGGAAGATGTGAGCAAATATGGTATTGCTGATATTAACGGTGTAGAACTAACCCCAGGTGAAAGTGCTGCTATAAATGCCATGGTTGAAAAGCCAGCTGTTGATGTTGCCCCTTCAAACCTAGCTGTTGTTGGCCGTTATGTACTAAGTAAAAATATTTGGCCGCTACTAGCTAAAACTCACGTTGGCGCGGGTGGCGAAATACAACTGACTGATGCGATTGATGCGTTAATAGCACAAGAAACAGTAGAAGCGTTTCATATGAGCGGCCGCTCACATGACTGTGGTGATAAACTCGGTTACTTAAAAGCTATTGTAGAATACAGCATGCGCCATGAAAGTTTAGGTGGTGAGTTTACTGAACATTTAAAATCGCTTGTAAATTAGGGTTGGCTGTAAAAAAATAATTGCAGCCACTTTTTGTAGTTCAGAAAACAGCCGTTTAACTACTAAAAACTATAACGCATAAATCATATCAGCCCGTTATTTAACGGGCTGATATGATATTCACTTACCTAAATTAAACCTCGCCAAATAGCCATTTAACATTAATCGTCGTTGCCACGAGGAACAGTGTAACTTCCACACTCACCATTATCTAAATCAATAAAGGTAATAGGCTGCTCACTCTCCATAGTATTAATGTAATTTTTAATAAACGGAATAACAAACAGCTGTCTAAGCCTATCGTCACACATGAACTCTGTTGAATTTGTGCTCGTCACGTTATAGTCGTCCGACATATCATTGCGTATTAATAGCGGATTGTTCTCAGGCTTTTTAAGCCAATATTCTAATTGGCCTAATGCGCTATCCCCCCAATTACCGCTAAACGGGATAGGGGTTGAAATAAGCTCAATGTTAATCTCATTAGCAACAAGATTATGTGAGCGACAGTAGTTTAATTGCCGGTTCATGACCGACTGCACACATTCATCGACTGTATATGTTTGCTTATCGGCCCAATCAAAACGACTTATGCCAAATTTATAAATAACCTCCCTAGTACCTTCGGTTTGAATAATACCGCTCCATACATAAAAAATAATATGGGTATACGAAAAAGAGCCATAAGTCGGCACGCTTTTTATTTTCTTATCAGTTGTTGGCAGTAGTAATGTAGGCTGGTCGACCCCCGGATAGTTTGAAAAATTCCTCACGTAGTCAGTTTCACCATTTGTGTATGTAATGTGAGCATGAATGCGCTGCTTACCTGTGCCTTCTTTTTCACCACGCTCTACCTGTACCGACCATATAGGGTATAGTTTAAACTTATTTGAAATTCGGTATAAGTCGTTAATAATTTTTGCATCACTGCTTATCATGTCACACACCTTTCCACCGTCTTGTCTTTTTCGAAGTGAAGACAATGTTGTGCGTGCTATAAAGTAATCGGCAATGACAATATCAATGATGTACTTATCTTTTTGTTTAAAATAGTTTTTAAAGTCAGGACGTTGATACTCAGGAACATAATCAGATGTGTATACTTTAATATCGGTGACATGCGCTGCATCACTAAATCGTTGAAGCTCTTTTTTCACGCTTGCTTTAAATGTTTTAATTTTTTGAGGTGTGTTCATGTCTTCAAGGTCATAAGACACCGCCTGTATATTTTTTGCATATTTGAGTAACTTAGTGGATGTTTCGGCTATGCGCTTTTCAACTTTATTTCTTGCCTCTAAAAATTCAGCGCTTAGGGTATAGCGATAATCGCGTTTTGAGTGAACATAATTCACTTCAACAGTTAACGATAATAAGTTTTGATCCGCGACTCTTCTATTATCAAGTATGTTATCTAATTTATGTTGTAACGTTGTTTGAAGCTGCACTGCATGGTCTGTTTTTTGCGCTATTAAGGCACAAGGGCACAGCGTAATATTGCCCTCTTTAGTAATATACTGAGATAAATAGCTCAACATTCGCCGACGCGGCTTTGATGGCTTTTTGGTATACCCTAAAAATTGTGTAATGTGTTTTTGACACGCCCGCTTATGGCTAGAGGCAGAGTGAGGAATGGAGCACTCGTACTGTTTAAACAAACCAATAATAGGTTGAAACATCATCCTGTTACTAAATTCATCATACCATTGGCTTTTGTTGAGCTGCTTTAATGGCATATCCATTAGCTTAGCAAACGCAGTTTGAGCTACTTCTAAATCTACCTCAAACTCTTTAGTTAATGGGTACGCCAACGTATTACCTGGACATTGTTTGCAAATCATAAGTAACCTCTTTTGGGTTAGTAGTAAATTAAATGCGCATAAGCGCGGTATTAGTATTAAATGCTATAGGTGTGACATGCGCTTGTTTGGCGTTCACCAATTAAACGCAGAGCCATTACCTGTGTGTGCTTTATGCAATCCCGCGTTCAATCATCATTTCATTAAACGCAAAGCCATCTTGCCTTGACGCATTGGCAACATAGGGTGCGTATACGTCAAACAATAAACGTGTATCGCTGTGGCCCAGCATGTGCGAAATGTAAAGTGGATTTTCATGCGCTGCGATATGCAGTACAGCAGCGGTATGGCGTGTTTCGTAGGGGCGGCGACGTGCAAGGCCCGCTTTATTCAATGTGGGGTACCACAGTTGAGTGCTTACAAAGTGGGTATCAAGCGGTTTGCCTTTGTGAGTAAACACAAATTCACTGGTTGTTTGTTTTTGTAAGCGTTTAAATAGCGAAAAGAGTGTATTACACATTTTTAAGTCGCGGCGCGACTTAGGTGTTTTTACATCCCCCAATTCACCATTAACCCAATTGTGGCGAATACGAATAAGGCGATGATTAAAGTCGATATCTTCCCAGCGCAGGCCGTGTATTTCACAGCTACGCATACCGGTCCAAAAACGCACGGTAAAATAATCACGCCATTGTGTAGGAGTACATTCTAAAAAGCGTTGTACTTCATCTGCGGTTAGTGGCAGTGAATTAGCGCGTTCTTCTTTTAGGGGTTTATAGCGGCGTAATGGGTAAGTAAAGTCATGCTCTTCGGCGGCTAAACTTAAAATAGCCACAAACGGCCATAAAATACCGTTAATGCGTTTATTAGAAAGTTTACGGGCTCCTTGGATATCGCATATCATTAAGCTTTCGCGAAAATAGTCGATATTAGCCAACTTGATCTCATTAACTAATATATTGCCAAACTCAGGAATAAGGTAACGGTCGAGGGTATTACGCACCACGCTTTGATAGCTGCTTTTCCATTTTGCTTTTTGACGATCGAACCATTCATTCGCGTAATCGTTAAAAAATGGATAAAGACGATCAGGGTGTTTTTCGCGCTGCAAGGCTTCAAACTTAGCGACTTTTTTACTCTCAGGAAAATAATCACGGTATTGAAAAGTTTCTAAGTCAATTTCAGCATTGATTTTTTTAAGCGTTGCATTGGCTTTTTTAAGGTTTACAGGTGTCGCCATGAGCTTAGTGCCTTCACGAAAGCGCTGCCCATAAATGTGTAAGTCAAATTGAATACGCCCATTGGGGCGAATGCGAATGTGAGCCATAATGGCCTCCATCAGTTAATGGATCTATAAATAGATCTATCCCTCACCGATGGAATTCGTTAGAATTGGTTCATCGGCTGGATTCGGTTAAACGTCGAGCAGCCGGTACGGGGTAGGGAGGTTGCCGCCTCTTTACCCCAACTGCTTATAAGATACTAACTCGCAATAATATGTAATCAATCTGAAGTATTAAACCTGACGCTAACAGCGTTAAAAATTTCTGATTTAGAACCACTAAATAACGAAATTATTGTCTTGTTTTCGACCCGGTTTTCTTGCTTCAAAATAGCTTACTTGATTAAGCGACTTGGTATTGTTCCCAATCGTGCTATGCCGTAATGCGGTTACGCTTTAGGCATTAAATTCACAATTGTTCAAAATTTCACTTATTAATATAGCAAGTGCTGTCTATTTGTCCAGTATTTTGTTGTTTTTTAATATTCCTCCTTTTTATCCTTTATCCACTCGGGATCAAACATCAAGCTCCCCTTGTGCTCCTTGCGGTTTGTGTTGATTTTTATCTGTATCGGATGGTTGCTCAAGTTGTGATGGCTTATAATCTTTGTGTAACGCTAAAATTTCTTTCAGCCGACAGTCATCTCTTTCAACAGAGAGTACACTGAGTGGCACAGTACTTTTTGAACATTTAAAAATCTCTAGAAGTAGTTGTCCAACCCGGTTTTCAGTGACCTGAAAGAACATTTCTTCTATTTCTTTTGCACTTTTAAGTTTTAGATCTTTAAAGTCTTTTACTGTAAAGCGAAATACGTACTCCTTTGCTTTTTCAATCTTATCAATACTAAAAATAGTTAAAGGTCGTGTGAAATTCTCTCCTTCGTTATTTAGGTCCCCATCGTCACCTATATTGTTGATAGATACTAGGCTTTCACTAATGTATAAGTGTCCAGAATTTATTGATTTATAGGATTTTTTACAATTTAGCACTTCCATATTCAATGCGAAAAAGTCTATTTTTCCTTTAATAATGACATCTGCTAGCATTTTCTTTTTCTTTCTAAACTCCTCAATACCCGCTAACGGGCATGTGATAGATATATCAGAGCCTTGCAAAAGGAGATCATTACCTCGCTGTAAAAAGTGAATGCATCGGTCTGTGTTTCGGTCGAGCATCTGTTTTATGTCCTCTACCGCTAATTCATTTAATATTAAAGGGACTGTTAATTTAATGTTTTCATCTACTGTTACCTGTGACACATGACCGTTTATTTGAATAAAAATAGCTTTATTTACTGGGTCAAATTCAATAAAGTCAAAGCTGTCATATTTACTTGCTAAAAAAACAACCATTTCAAAAGTAGCCTTTGATATTGGATCCCCTTCAATTTTTTGATGCTCATCTAGGTATTTTAAATGAGTTTTTTGGCCCTCAGTGCATTTATAGCTTTTAAAGCCCGGGAGCTGTGGATGGTTTTTACTCGTTCTAATAGTATGATCAGTAACACCTAATTTAATGAGCCCCTTTTCTTGCGTAATAGATAAAACTGGGCTTTTTGAGAAATATAAAGGCAGCTGAATCAAAAATTCGGCATTGACGGAAAAAGAACAATTTTTGAGCTGCCCTGAGGTTTTGTTAAGGTTTAAGTTACATGTATACCAGTACGGTTCTTCCCCTGCTATAAGGGTTAGTTGTTTTGTCTTTTTATCAATGAAACCTGTCACATTTTTACATTTGTTCTTATTTTTTGAACTAGATATGGATTTAGTGAACCCTTGTAACTTATATATTTCTATGTCTGTAAAGTAAGCGTCCATGACGACCTCCCTAATGTTTAATTAATTTAATAAACTGTTCTACATATTCAAGTGTATGGATAGATATTTTGCTCTTTGGCTTTAGGTAAATAGTCAATGAACTTGGCCCTTTTTGCTGACGTAAAACGTTGATATGTTTGTATTCACTTTGCTTTGCATAATGCTTTTTAACCATTTTTAACGATCGCTTACTGTCTACTTTTCTATTTATGTGAAGCTCAAATTCACATCGCACCCATGCCCACTCTGTATGTCTAAATACAGTATTAAACGCAGACGCATTTTTGGTGGTACAGGCAATATTTAAACGTAATGCGTGTTTGCGTTTACACACTGTTATGTTGGGGAATGATTTATATGCTGTTAGATATTTATTATTGATAGGCTGAGAGCGGTGACGACACCCACATTCCCAAATGGCACTAATAGACTCAAAGTTAATTATTGCTTCTTCACCACTAGGATCAGGGTTTATTAGCTTATCAAAAAGAAAGTTAGTCAGTGTTAACTGGCTCTTTTCAAGTGTTCCCAACCACTTTTCTGCCAAGTATGTATTGCTTAGTGTGTCAGTTACATGCTCCTTTTGTGCGGCTTGGCTTAAATTATTTATCTGAAACACATGCACCCTTAGTGCGTGTTCAGTTACCGTTATTGATTGACGTTGTTTTTCAGCAAGTGTTTGCTGATCATAATCAGGGATAATATGGCTTAGTAGTCTAGATAAATCATTAGATGACGCACTTAGCCCCATCAGGTAGCGTAACGCAGAGTGTGAAAACTGCTTGTGAGTATGAGGATTATGATATTTACTTATTATTGGTAAAAGCCAATCGATATCATGTAGGTAAGACCACCGTGTAGTTGCATAAAAAATATGGCCAATTTGTTTTCCCATATTATCTAAAAAAGCAGCACTATTAACCTCAATTGCCTCTCTGCCTTTGAACCAATAATCTAATCGAACGGCCACTGATTTTTCTGATAGCACTTCCTGCTCAAGAGGTGTTTCCCCGCGCACATTGTCGGGCGTATAGCTAACGCAATGTAACATTTGCAGCATAAATATATGCACACCGCTGTGACGTAAATGGTGAAAGTTAAAGTGAATACCAAATAATATTCGTAATGCCCTCGATACGGGTACTAAATAGGATATAGCGCGAGAGGATAGAGTCTCAAGATCATGACCTATAAGTGGTAAATCTTGATTACTATGTTTTTTAATATCAAGCAGGGTATAAAAAAAATAGCGGTATCGTGTGGGTATCGTTGTATAAACCATACGGGAGGAGCCACTTTTTGTTTTACCTTCACGGGTGTTGGTAATATTGAGTGTTAAAAGCCCCGTCTCACTTTTAAATTGAATATCTTTAATGCGTAATCTAAGTACTTCACCACGGCGCAACATAGCGTAAAAACCGAGCAAAGCAGCAACAATACAAAATAAAATGTGTAATGTGGGCTTTGTTGCTCCATTAACGATAAGTGCATTTATAAGCGAGTCACATTCATCTACGCATAAGCGGGCAGCGCTAACAGAAGGGGGAATTATTGGTGTGCTAAAATTAGATAAATCCAGAGCTTCGGTTTTCTCTTGCCAGCTTAAAAACGCTAAAAATTTATAAAAGGCTTTTTTTACTGCATCAGACTTAATTGAAACAAAAACAACCTGTGCCCACTCATTAATCGACTCCTCAATGAGTGCATCAGTTAAAGTCAGAGGAAAGGGGGTTAGTATCTTTGTGAGTGACGTATACGTTCTAATAGTTCCCTTTTCAAGCGCTGCTTTTTTAGGGCCGCCATTAATTATCCAATCTTTTGTGAAGTCAAACATCAAGCGTGGCAAAATATTATCAGTATCCCAAGGAGGGGGTTCTATTTCATTTACCTCATTTATGTCGACAGCTCTAAGTAACTTTCCATGTTGCCATGGGTTCTTAGGCCCATGCGTTGATAGTGACGTAAACAACGTCGTATCCTGATTATTCTTGTAAATATCAGCTAATTTTTGTTTGCAGACATCATCGTCAGTTATTAGCCCCACATGACGTTCAGGTTGAGCTAAATCTTTAATAAAAATAGGATTTATTTCATACTGGTTATACCAATGAATTTGAAATAGTCTCGACCATTGTGTTTTTGCTATGTGTTGAATGCCATTTTTATCCAGCCAGTCCTTAAGCTCTTTTACTAAAGACGCTGTTGTGGTTATCTTAGCTTGTTGTGCATAGTAATTATGCAGTAATTTTTGACTTAATAATGATAAAGAATAATGAGTAGGAAAATGGGGGATATCTGTATTTTTACACTGGTGTTTAACGCGCAGTCGAGGATAAGGACATTCATTAGTTATCGATTGGGGGTCATTTAAAATAGCTGATATATCGCCAAGCGATAAAGGCGCTATCTCAAAACCAATCATAATCACCATAAAAGCAGTGCTAAGCTTACGCTGCTCATAAAAAGTATTGAGGTCTATTTGATAGCGTGAGAACACACAATGTGATAGCCCAGCTTCGTTCGCTATACTTTCAAACCACTCATGATCTGCGTCAGTAAGTAAAGATTTAACAAGTTCAGAACCATCCTGAGACTCCGGCAACTGCCACTGGCATGCATAACGTAAATAATAAAGAATGTTTTGCAGAGCTCTAATGTAGTGTACTCGCTTACCTGTTGGCACAGTTGCTATTATTTTTTGTGCCTTCTTTATTTCTTTTTCTTTTAATGAACGCGTTTGCTGCTGCATTACCGGCCATTTAGTTAAAAGTTCAGCAATAACTTGTGTATCAGCACACGGCTGTGCCGTTTTATTTAGGTAGTTTTGAATATCTGTTGCATGTATCAATACGGGGTTAGACATAATGTAACTCCTTAACGCCGATATGTTGGTCTAGCCCGTTTAAGTAAGCTTTTAGAATGCCAATATTTTTTGGGAACATAATATCGCTACCTAAATGTTCCCCTGTATTTTCATGGCCCATTAGGCGGTCTACATCTTGAGCCGTAAGTGGTGTAAGACTAATAATTGTATGAGCACATTGAGCAAAATAGTGTCTGAGCTGATAAGGAACAACACCAGCCCAATGTTTGTTCATAAATACGCGTAACGCACGAGCACTTAATGGTGTTGGAGTCTCTGAGTTATCATAAATGTACCAAAGCTCAGGTAAATCATCATGTAAGCTTAGTTGGGAATGAAGTGATGCTTTTAGCTCAGTGTAATGCGTAATTTCTTTAAGCAGGTAATCACTTAAAATAACTTGCCTTAAGCGGCCTTTATCTTTGACAAATGTAATGTGCGTGAATGAAAAATAATGAGAGAGTAAGCTAATACTGTGGGTTGGCCTTACTCCTGTTAATACAATAAATAGCAATGCTATGCGAAAGCTGACTGCATTAAAGTAAGCTAACCACTGCGCACGTGAAGCTCTATTGTTTGGTTTTAGTTGTTTAACATAATTATCAATACGATTAAAAAAGTCAGTGACGTCTTTATCTTTAGGAACACGGCGACTACCGAGCATAATTGCAGGCACTGCAACATGATCACTCTTTCCTTTTGTTTTAATGATTTTATATTGACTCATACTCCCTTTATGTTTCAGATTTGGATCAATATTTTCGTAAGGCGTGTCTCTTAGGCGCTCAGTAATAAGGTTAACCGTTTTACTTTCGAGATGAACTTTGAAATACGAATGCAAATTCTCTTTTCGTATGAATTCAAATAAAAAGCCGATATATCTGTTATGGGCATCAAAAATTTTAAATCTCAGACGGTCGCTGCTGAACCGTTGATAGCATATAGCGCTAGTATGGTGTGCTTTAACTGATTTTACTAAATGCTTTCTTGGGATAGGGGTCAAGGTTTCGTCTGCCCGAGCACATAACGATATATAACGATAAAAGGTATTTTTTCTCGCCGGCTTAAAAGCTTTGAGTACTAGTGGCGTCTTCCAATGGCTATTTATTAATTTAAAAAGTCGCTGTTTAACGCGATCAGTTAAAAGGGGGATATTATATCTTAGATCACTGAAATAAGGTTGGAAAATACAATTCAAATAGCGCGGGATCGGTTGCCATACGTAATAAGTGTGTTGATTATCTTTTACCTCATGAGCGTACTCTACCCAACTATTATTACCTCGTGTAAAGGTACGAAAAGTGAATGGCTGACAATTAAACGTTCCTGATATACGAGTAAAATTTGGAATATCTTTGTAAGATTTAATACTAGCCCACTGCTGAGTGAGCCAAAGGAAAAGAGTAATAATAGTCATTACAAGACGATCTTTTTTGTTTTCTTTATTTAGCTTTATCATCAAGATAGTAAATGTTGTAGCATGCTCCATTGCATCTGGATAGCAGCCCCCCGCATTGTTTAAACGATTACTTCTCGCTATGTGTGTATACATACTCATATTGACTTTCCCATTACCGAAAAGTAGACGGTGAGGTATTAGCTAAGTTTGCCAATATCGTTTTTTTAGGAGCGTGTATACCGTGCGCTTTAAAGCAAGCATGTCGCTGTTGAATATTAGCGCCCAAGGCGTTCTTTAAATAAAGTGTTAGCGCACAGTTATATAGCAAGGTAACCCTTAATACGTGATCAACAGCATCTGCTGGGTAAATATATACTTTTAAAAAAAGCTTTTTACTTAAAGGGTGGGCTTTAAAGCGCTCCAGTACTCCGCTCGGTGCAAGTGTCAGGTAACAATCATCATTAGTATCAAGTGTCACTGGCAGTGGATGTAAATCTAATGACATTTGTATGACATCAATCGGTAACTCACTAATGCACTGGTTTACTTTTAAATTTACGACATCATTTTTAGTCAGCTCCCTTAATTGTGGGTGAGCTTGTAATTTTGCTTTGGCAAGCGGAATAGCTTTTTGTTTGTGTTTCATTATTTTCCCGTAAATTTAATCTAAACTGGCAACCTGTTTTAGGTTGCTTCTTTGTTATGCTCAAATTTGAAACTACACTTATAAGCACTTTTCTGAATCAAAAAACTGCATTTTGGTCATTTAAATGGACATTTTTTTTCAAAAGGTGCTTTTTTGTATTATTTAAAGTTAAATAAACCTTTTTTGTAATATAAAAAACAATGCTTAAATATTGTTTTTTGTTTTCTTACTGGTTTATTTGTATTACTCATTAATATATGGAAGAAGCTCTTAAAAAAAGGAGAAAGTGATTATTTCGACAAATAGTTCACAAGCATGCTCAAATAGCTCCCCCTTTTTTTACATTATTCAAAGTTAAAGAAACCTTTTCTGTACTTCATAAATTTACCTTTTCAATTTTTATTGATTGACGTGTTCACGTTTGAATCATGGTAAAACTATTCTCTTGCCGCTATGGCGATTAACTCCTGCTTTGTAGGCCTACTTATTTGAAGTACTGAAATAAACATCCATAAATGTTTAAATGACCAAATAGCTAAAATGTGAATAAGATAAATCGTAAAGGGATTTTTTGAATGGGTCTAAAATTAGAGCACCCCTTTTTGTACTCTCTAAATTTCGCATTTAAAAAAATCGCTTTTCTATTGAGTAATTTAATTACATTTCAATTGGTTAGTTTTTTATTGTTTTTTAATAAAAAACTGTTTTTTTTATTTTTTTAGAGTTAACGACACCGTTTCGCTTTTTTAAAAGCAGATTAGGTCTTTTTTATATGTAAACGCGGATCAATAAATCTATAAATGAGCCTTCTCAGTTATTAGTTAATGCAATAACCGAGAAGGCATTCACGGATCAATATGTCTACTATTTAAAAAACACGTCAGCTTTAGAAAACATCGCCATCATAGAAAGGCTGGCCATGGTAAATAGTGTTATCACCTGCGTAGATAGCATTTTGATCACTCATTGCTTTCACAGTATTAAAATTCAAATGGCAACTCTCTATTATTGGCCAACCCAGTTCATGGCTAACAATCATGAGCTGAACATCACTTTTCTCTTGAAGTTCAGTACGAATAACACCAAAAAAGTGCTTCATGTTAATACTGTCCGCGCAAGCCAATATGTGAACACTCTCAGATGCAAAAGCTGCTTTAAGGTATTCAATAAGTGGGGGATGGCTACTAACAATGTTTATCATAAAATGCGATGCATCACTGTTAGTGAGGCAATGTTCTATGGCTGTTTTTACACCTACTTTTTCTAATTCGATATTCATTTTAAAACTCGCTATTTGCTTAATTGAATATTCAAAATATCAAAGACAGATATCCTTTCAGAAAAAGTACTAGTTAGTTAAGCTGTTGTTTTAGAATTATTTTGTTTTTTATGAGTGAAAAAAGCTTTTTAAGGGATAAGGTAACAAAGTAAAAAATTCCAGCAGAAAAAGACCGTGTCACATTGACTATTACTCTTAAAATAAGCTGTATGAGCTAGGTACCTGGATGCAGGAGAGGAGCTCTCGCAGGCATAAAAAACGGTGATTTTGTAGTTTAATAGGCTGGTTTAATGTTACAACTGAAGAGCAAGGTAGCTCTATTAATGATAATTTTTTTCTAAAGTACGTCGGAACTAGAGCTAAGTAGGTTGACATTGTGGTGATGAATAGCTGTCACTATAATTAATGATAGCTCTATAAATTGAGGTAAGTTACAGATGAGAACAACTAACCAAAATAGGGGGCAAAACCCAGACTTTATCGCTGTTGTTACATGTGGGAAGTTAACCATTCGCTCAAACCCGCTTGCGGAAATTGAAATAGCGCAAACCGGTCTTACAACAGCAGGTCTTCGTGCATTTGCTAACTTGATGGGCTGGAATATGAGTGATATTGCAAAAGCAACAGGGACAACCGAGCGGACGTTAATTCGCAATAAAGAAAAGCCATTAAATAAACAGATCAGTGAACATGCATTAGAGATAGCTAGACTATCTGGGGTCGGGGTGGCTTATTTTGGTGATGTTAAACGCTGGAGCCAGTGGCTAGATACGCCTCATATGCAGTTTGATAATCACCCTCCGCGCGCGATGATAAATACAATTCGCGGCCGTGAATTGATACACCGCATCATTACCGGACTGCAATATGGGTTTACAGCGTAATAGTGGTAAATTAAGCCCGATCACGCAATGCAGAGATACAGCTTGCCAGAATTACAAATCTTAAAGACATTTTAAATGTCAGTGAAATTGTACCCATTAGTGCATGGCTATTCTGCGCTGAAAAAGTGCTGTCACCAAGGTAATAATACACAATTAAGTTGATTAAGCTCATACCAAATAAATTATCAATTGTGCGTGACGAATTCATTGAAGAAGACGCGACGCCTAGTTCACTTTTATCTACTGCGCCCATGATGGCATTGTTGTTTGGGGTCGAAAATAAACTAAACTCAATACCTAATAATAACAGTGAGCCGCTAATGTAAGTTGTGTTTGAGCTAACCGATAGTTGGGATAGCAAAAAAAGCCAAGTATCACAATGATAGAGCCAGAAGTGGCAAGTATGCATGGCTTATTTTATCAGCAAATTTACCGGCCAGTGGCGCCATGATGGCCATTGACACTGGGTTACACAAAATATGTCACAGGCTTGGGTCTTCTTTATTCATTAACTGCTCAAGTAATTTTAAATTTGATAAAAACCACTCGCCTATAGGTGTTCTATTGTCTGATTTTTTTTTCAGTATATCTTTAACTTTACTCCATGAGACTTCTTCACCTGAGATCACATGCCTTTGTAGTTTTGATGGGAACAGACGATATGCAATATTTATTTGTCATTGTGTTTGCCACTCATTTTCAGTTACATAAGCGTTTTCAGGGATATAATTCACAAGTATATTCAGATCCTTAATGTGATTATTTGTTTTACCAAATAAAATTAATTCGATGAATGCGGTATTTTTCAAATGGGCTAAAGCATCACTCGCTTTTTTACCTAATATTTTTCGCAATTCAGTAGGGGATAAAAAAACAAGCGTATTAAGCTTATTGGTTATTGCTATCAAATCGCCTCCTTGAATTATTTCGGCATATTGCTTCAGCTCTATTTTTCTGCTCTTTTGCTTAATTGCATCTGTATCGCCGGTAAAGTCATCCCATGTTGTAAATTCGCCATATCCTCCAGATATATGATTACCAGGATTAGCACGTACTTTTAATAATTCAAAATCAGGATCGTTTTTGTTTAAACTTTTTTTAACCTTAGCGCGTCTGCGTGTGAAATCTGTTTTCCCCTTTACATCTAAATTGTTGACTATCTGTTTTGCTTTAAAGTAACTTACTAGCAGTGGTTCGCCCCATAGTTGTTTCCAGCATTTAAGTTCAGGGTAACTATTGACAGGGCTTGCCATAAAACCATCAGGCAACAACCCATTAGTATGAGCTGCCATATAAGCTTCTTTATTATGAAGTTCTTTTCTTGCACTAACGTATTCAATAATATTATCAAGAGGAGGGGTTTCAAAAAACCGAGAGTTCGGGACTCGTTTAAATTCAATAGCCAATGCCTTTTCTAGCTTGGTTTGGAGTTGAGGTTTTTTTCGTATCGCTTTGGCTAGATGATTGTCAAATTGCGTAAAATAATGAAAGTTATTTAATTTGGCATAACTTATCAACTCTTCAACGTCTAATATCTTTAATTTAAAGAGTAACTTTTCAACATCAGTAAATAAACTAGGGGAGATACATTCAATATTTTTAATGTTTAATGATTTTAATATCTTCTTAATTTCTATTAAATAAGCTTCTAAACCATCATTTCTGAGTATTCTAGCTTCAACATTTATAAAAATATCATATGCGGACTCAGCGCACGCCTTAATCTTTAATTCTTTTTTAGCTCTTCTACGAAGGTACTTTTGAACAAACTTATCTGACAACTCAGCAACGGATAAAAGATCTTTTCGTAACATCCATAGTTCAACCATAACAACTTTACCATTAAGCATAATGGAAAAATCAGCTTTGCTCTTATAGGATTCATTTTTGAACCAAAATGGCCATTCTGGGTGAACTTTATAATCCAGCCGTAATTCATCAAGCACCTTCGCGAAGACAAGTTCAGCATAGCTTTCACATTGAATTACAGCATGTGTATGCGATTCAAAAATGAGACGTGTTGAAAAAAACTCTTTTGTTAACTGAGCCATGTAGCCTTGTTTATAGCAAAGCATCTGAGTGTGCGGGTCCAACCTTTTCCATTCTGATTTGTTGAAAAACTTTTTCTTTTTAAGGTATGCGCGCCAATCATCTAAAGTATACTGCTGTAATTCTGGACGCAATCGCCGTGCACCAAGGTGTTCATTAATGAGATCTATAAGTGTTAAACCGTCCTCATTTTTTCTTCGTAACATTTCTAGGTAATGAACAGTGTCGTTACCGTGCTTGTAAACCTTTCCTTTACCTCTGTTTTTTAGCGCTAATTTTAAAAGACCAAAACTGCTCATGTTTTCATAATAGGTATGCTTTGTTCTGCTTTTAGCAAAGGCTTTACGGTGAGTTGGGCACATCACTCCATATAAATCATGGCCCACTAATTTTTTTCTCCAACGATTGAAAATGGTTGTCACTCTAGAATACGAAATTTCGAAAATACAGCCGCACTGATTACCATCAAGCATAGCTTCACATTTAAACCTTTGCTTTTTAGTCGCGCCTTTCCAACTTGATATCGGTTTAGCTTTATACTTTTCGTAGAATAGGTAAGCTTCAGTTCTTTTATCCATAGCAATTGACGCCTCTCACAACCGTGATGTAGCACTATTTACGTAACGCTGCAGTACTAATAATTTAGTTGCTCTTTCTCATTTTTAGCAAGAATAAAATTAAATTATCTTTTAAGGGGCGCTTTTAACGTAAGCGCACTGCTTAAATGCGCGCTTACATTAAAAACCATTTTACTAGTGTGATAGCATTGCAAAAAATAACATGTTTAAGTAGTCTGTTAGTTCATCATAGAATAAACAAGGAAAATTCAATGAATAGCGCATACTCTCAATCAAAAGCACAGGCTTTTAAGACAAATTCAAGAGCAGATATTAACACTGTTATTAATGAATCAAGCTTTGTCGAACAATCGACAGTTGACTCCATAATGTCAAGAATTGATACAATAGACTTCACTCCTCATGGCTATAAGCTAGAAAAAGAGTACGGATGGTCTGTTAGCAAAATTAACTATACAATTAAACTTTACAAAGAGTGGTTAGCCCTTCAAGCATTGTATGAAAACTTGTCTTTTGCTCCTAGTGAATTGGTAGATGAGTTTTGGCATATTCACATATTAGATACGAGAAAGTATATGAATGACTGCAACCTGATCAAAGGTGAGTTTATTCATCACTATCCATATTTTGGCCTAACTGAGCAAGAAAATGAATCAGTTCTTGAATCAGGCTTTACCTTAACCAAAAAATTATACCTTCATCACTTTAATCACTGTGAACTAGGCTTTGAGGGGAACTTAGCGGCTTCATGTGGTTGTCGTTCTGGCAATGGAAGTAGCTGTAGATAAATGACGATATTAAAAATATCAGATGAATTTCAGGCGGAGTTAAAAGCTCTCCTGAAATCATCACAATCTCCCAAAGAAACAATAGATATACTCAGTAAAAGCACTCAATTTTCAAATTTATTAACTTCTTTAGAAAAAATCTTAAAAGAAGATAAATTTGTTCAATTTAGAGGCGGGGAGTTAAGCAATTATAATTTCTTCTTTACTGCTTTAGTCAGTTGTTTTGGAGAGTATTATGGTATAATAGAGCACACTGGGATCAAAATTGAATGTGATTATACAGGATGCTCTAGAAATCAATTAGTTTTGCACAATGACGATGCCATTGACATTGAACGACAACCACAAGTTGGTTTCATCCAAGTCATAAAGGAAGATCCAGTTTTGAGGGTTCACAACGGAATAGTTCTTATCAGGGAGCTGATTCGAGAGCTTAAGTTTAAAGATCCCGAACTGCTAAATTCACTACTAACAACTCCTGTTCCTATGTGCTCTTACGGAGTTAATTATGATGGTGAGAACAAGAAGAGATTGGTGATTAAAGAACCTATTTTATCTAAAGATAAAAGTGGTTATAAAGTAAGATTCGATTTTGAGAGAATTAACTTTTATTACAAAGATAAAAACGAAAAGCAACCTTATGAAGAAAGCAAAATGATTTTTGACTTCTTACAATATGCTAACAGCATAAAAAAAGCTCTTTTCTTAGAAGTTGGCGATATTTTAATACAAAACAATAAAGAAACTCTGCATGATAGAGATGAGTGTTCGATTGAACTAGGGACAAATGGGAAACTGAATAGTAGAGAAATACTAGTAAGTTTCGCTCGATAAGATATGGAAACTTTCAACATACCTAAATATATTAAGAATGATAAAAGCTTCCCGTTCTATTATTCAATGCTCATCGAAGCGAAAAAGCTTATTGATTTCCATAAAGTAAATAATATATTAGATTTCGGTTGTGGCAACGGGAAATTCTTGCATCTACTAAATCAATTTAAACCAGATTTAAATCTTACTGGTATTGAGATTGACGAAGATTTGTTGCAACTTTGCACTAATGAAGCCGAAGAAAATATGCTTTTTGAAAAAGCTGTAGATTTAGATGTAAAATGTTCGGAAAGCTTCGACCTAATTTTTTCTCAAGAAGTCGTTTACACAATACCTAACCTATTAGAGCACGCGAAAACCACTTTTTCTTTATTAAGAGGTGGGGGGTATTATATATTCACTATGGGATGCCATGTAAATAACCCAACATGGAAAAAAAGAAAGGAGGCCGTTCTATCTGAAGAGTCTTATCCTGCACATGACTATTCTGCCGAAGATATAGCATCTGTTTTTTTTAGAGCAGGTTATAGAATTGCAGTTAAAAGGCTACCTGTACACTACCCTTTGAAATATGTACCGAATGAAAAAGGTGAGTTTAAAAGCATTAATGAGCTGTTAACTTCTACCGAGGAGCATAAATTACTTTTTGTGATGCTAAAACCTAGAAAATAGAATAAGGATGTCGCTTTGAAAGACTTAACTATAGTTAATGCCTATGAAAATAATCTAAAAAACATCAGTGTAAGTATTAAAAATAATAGCATCACTGTTATAAATGGAATTAATGGTTCTGGTAAGTCAACTTTGGTCAAGTCAGTTATATTTGGAGAATACTTACGTCAAGAAAGGCTTCAAAATAAAAATACGGATTATGACCTTTTAGTTAGACCTAAATTCGATTCAATCGTTAACCCATACAAGACGATTTACATAAGCCAGAAGTCACCAAAGCAAACAGAGAAATCGAATGTATCAACGGTCTCTGGTGTTAATAAATTATTGAAGAAGCAATTAGTTAGCAACGGAGAGATATGGTGCAATAAGTGTTCTGCTAAAGTAAATGAAGTCGCATCAGAAGAAATCATCAAAGCATTATTAAGAAAACACCCTGATGCAGAACTTAGGTATAACCTAATAACTCATGAATATCCAAATGAAGTACATTTACGAGAAAAACTTAAAACGTTAAAATCAAATAGCATTCTAATTGCTGGGCAAAGAGTTCTTAGGGATGCGAATTACATCCAAAAACTCAATGTTGATAAAAAACTCACGATAGAATGCATAATTAATTTTGAGAGCTTTAACTTTAGCGTTATAACTGACTTTAAAAAGTTGAAGTTTTACTCCAAAGGGGAATTGATATATGATTTTTCTAAACAGACATTCTGTGCCTGCCTTAAAGAGTATTACACTAAGCGACCACCATTATTTAGCACATCAACTTTAGGCGACTTTAATGGTTCTTGTCCCAAGTGTGAGGGAAGAGGATATGTTACCAAAGTAGATTTCGACTCTTTGATAAATGAAAAACCGCTTGACTCAACGTTTTTGAACCTGCCACACAATGGAACTGCATATAAATATTGTTATATCCAAGACTCAGACATTCGAAAAATAGTTAAATCATTTAGCTCTTCTCTTCACATTCCCTTCGCCAAATTAGAGAGGCCGCTGCAAGAAGAGGTTAAGCGCTACATAGAACCCAAGCTCCTCAGTAAAGCCACAAATAGCAATATCTCAAATTACATTAAGAAAGGAGTATGCGATTGTTGTGAAGGTACAGGTTTTAATTATCAGTCACGAGCGGTAACTTATAAAGGACTTAGCATAGCAGACATGCTATCTATGGATATTGATACGCTATCAAATACCCTTAAACTCGATCAACTTGAAATCATCAACGAAAAGTTTAAGTTACTAGGTCTTCCGAAGTTTGAACTAAGTAGGTGTTCAACAACGTTAAGCGGTGGAGAACTGCAAAGACTTAAACTTATTAAGTATTTGGCTGATGAAATTGAAGGCTCGCTAATTATAATTGATGAACCTTCAAAAGGACTTAGTGTTCAAGATATATCAAACTTATTTATTGTCTTAAGAGACTTGTCACAAAAGAACACTGTTTTGTTGGTTGATCACTCAGAGTATGTAATTAAAAACTCAGATTATAGCCTTACCTTAGGCCCATATAGTGGTGTTAATGGTGGCTATATCAGTGAAAGTTTACCTTCCTTCATAAACTTTCCTGAGCCTAAGAAACTAAGCAGTAATGAAATATGTACATTTGAAGGGATTAACTATAACTTTGTAAAGGACCAAAATGTAAATATATTGCTAAACGGATTAAATGCAATTTTTGGTATATCTGGTAGCGGAAAAAGTAGTTTGGCGAAAGGTCTTTTTGATATTGTTCAGACTGAAAATAAACATTTTCAACATAAAGCCTTACTTGAACAAACCGAAATCAGTGGAAATATTCGCTCTACCGTAGCATCTTACCTAAAGATTTCTGAGCCTCTTAGGGTTATTTTTGCCAGTCAGCCTATTTCTCGCTCGTTTTGTTTGAATAAGGAACACTTTTCTTCAAATACTGAAGCTGGAATGTGTAAAGTTTGTAATGGAACAGGTTTCGTTGACTCAGGGCGGTGCCAATCATGCCTTGGCACTAAGTTAATACCTCTATCCAACTATGTTTATTTTGGAAATTACACTTTAAATGAATACCTGTCAATGACAGTTGTAGAGTTAAAGAATAGTCAAATTTATGTTGAGTTTGAAGAAGTAATTGAGCTGTTAATTAGTTTAGGCTTAGGCCACCTATCTTTGGGAAGAACTACTTCTACTTTAAGTGGAGGTGAATCTCAAAGGTTAAAAATGGCTAAATATTTAATTGAAATGGCTACTGTTATTAATTCTGAAAATGTTCATGTCTTAATGCTGTTGGATGAACCCATGAGGGGGTTAAGCGACCAAGATTCGTTACACATTTTCTCCAAGCTTAAATCACTAACTCATCTTAATAACACTATTTTAATTATTGAGCACAATCCCAAAGTAGTTATGAGCTGCGACTATTTGATTGAGGTAGGCCCAAAAGCTGGTGAATTAGGTGGTAAAGTTATTTTTAACGATTACAGCACAATATATCATCTAGATGTTTCGAGTGCTCTCAGGTTTAATACTGTAACTTCACTAAAAAATTTGGATGTTGAGACGTTTCATTTTAATGAAGAAGATGTAGCATTTCTAGCACAAAAAGAGTTCAATGAGAGCTTTCGAGTAAAAGATATTGTAAATACCAAAATATTTTATGATAAGCAGAGCCTCATTGAAGCTATTAACTTGGAAGTAGATAGCACATATTACTTCAATCCACTTTACCCTCTGTTGTTAAACTCTTCTTCTGTACCGTATAGCGAGCTTAAATCTATTACAACTAATCTGGTTAAATTAGGATTTGAAAGTTGTTTAGTAGATGAGGTCGATGTACCTTTGAGAGAGCTCCCCCAAGCATCGTCTCCTAAAAACTTCTGGGATATATTGATCCCAACTAAAAGCTTAGAATTAGCTTTTGAGCTTGGAGCTGGAGTTATTATTCTCAGGCAAAATGGAGACTTTAATTACTATTCTTTAAGAGTTATTGACAATAAAAACCACGTAATAGGTTCAAGGTTAGACAAATTAGATGATGACTTTTTTAATCTATATTTTCACAAATGCCCACAGTGCTCTGGAAGTGGTAAATTAGAAATAATTCAAAATTTAGAACTCGACACAACAAAGGCATATACTGACCTCTCGTGTTATCCCATATTCTTGCAAAAAGATATGGAAAAATTATTTTTTCGACTAAAAGAAGCGCTAAACAAGCTCTCATCGGAGAAAATATTTGATTCAAATATGTCGATTTGCGAGCTATCAAAAGATGACCATAGAAAAATCTTATTTGGAGTGTCCGGGTTATCTTTTTTGAAAAATAGTGGTCGGAAAAATGCAAAGGAAGATATGATCGAATGGGAGGGGCTTTATCAATTTATTTTAAAGAGACTTTCAAAGTTTAGTGCTCAAAACCGTAAGTTTATCGAACATAATATTACTACCAGTACGTGCTATCAGTGCAACGGCTCAAAATATAAAATGGAGTTTAACTACTATATATGCAAAGGTAAGAACATTTGGGAGTAAAGAGTGAATGGAAGCATTTTTAATCATGGGTGCTCCCGGAGCCGGAAAATCAACCTATATATCTGAAAAATTGAATGGCTACTTTATTATCTCATGTGACAACATTAGAGAAGCAAAATATGGTTGCATGCGCTCATTTGAAATTAGACAAAAAGTTCTTCAAGATATTTTACTTTTAATTGAGTTTTGTATAAATCTAAAAATTAATTTTGTCATTGATACTACTTACTTCAATGGTGTCGAAAATCGTCAAAAACTTGTTGAATTAGGCTTTTCAAAATATATAAATGTAATTTTTATTGATACGTCATTAGACAAGTGTATTGTGAATAACCTGAAAAGAAAAAAAACAAGGGTTATTGATGAGAGGATGATGAGAATGTTACATGCTCGAATATCAATTCCAAATATATTCGATAATTTTCAGTCCATAAAGAGGATAGCAAGCTAGTCAAACCTATAGTGGACTTCCCAGCTTTCACTAAACTCATTTTAAACTCTCCCTGAAGGTGGTATTTCCGTAAGCGTCTGAGCAAATGCGTCTAGCCTTGATTAACATTCCAAGGTAACAGCGGCTCAAGGTTATCAGGTTGCTCAGCTAGGTGCTGTAAGGTGCATATTCTCTCCAGCTTTGATCACCCAATTGCATTAACTTTGATCGCTTATTCTCATTAAGCTTTGATCACTAAA
>NZ_JBEOOE010000018.1:0-63567 GCF_040308885.1 Pseudoalteromonas sp. 120-MNA-CIBAN-0494 | reverse complement strand
TTTACCGACCTAATGCCGTGGAATGTGCAGCTAGACTTCGATTATAGCTAAGCGCACTGCTTAAATGCGCGCTTACTATAATTCTCTACTTATTACCTACTAGTTAATAAAATTGGCTGCGTAAACATACTTCTGTGCGTATATGCACGTAAAGTGTTTGTAAATGTTATTCCTATTTATGCTCTTGCGCGATATTGTAGGTGTAATAACATAAAGGAATAAAGACATGTTTAAAAACTCGCCTGCATCTTACGGGCTTATTGCGATTATTTTACATTGGCTAATGGCATTAACTATCTTTGGTTTATTTGGCCTTGGCTTGTACATGGTAGAACTTACCTACTACGATAGTTGGTATAAAGGCTCATTAGACTTGCATAAAAGCATAGGTTTGACTTTAGCTGCGGTGTTTTTGTTTAGAATTTTATGGCGCTCTTTTTCGACTCAACCTAAGCCACTGGGTACTAACAAAACAATGAACCAAATAGCGCACACTGCCCATATTATTATGTACATTATTTTGGCGGTTATTGTTGTAGCTGGCTATTTAATTTCTACCGCAGATGGGCGAGCTATCGAAGTGTTTACGTTATTCAATGTGCCAGCAATAAACTTTACATTTGACGGACAAGCCGATATTGCTGGGGAAGTGCATTATTACGCAGCCTGCACTTTAATTGGTTTTGCTGTACTGCATGCACTAGGTGCATTAAAACACCATTTTATAGATAAAGATAAAACATTAATTCGAATGATTAAACCAATTAACGCTAAAAATAAATAGCTAATCTGAACTCAGATTAGCTATTAATGTTAACGGGTATTTACCAATAAAAGGATGATTACAATGAAAAAACTACTATTAAGTACCGCGGTATCAGGCGCTATGCTGCTATCGGCAAGTGCTGTAAACGCTGCTGATTATGTGATTGATACACAAGGCGCACACGCGTTTGTAAATTTTAAAATAAAGCATTTAGGCTATAGTTGGTTACATGGTCGCTTTAATACCTTTGACGGTACATTTAGTTATGATGCAAAAACACCAAACGCATCACAGATCACGGTAAACATTGATACCACGAGTTTAGATTCTAACCATGCAGAGCGTGATAAGCACTTACGAGGTAAAGATTTTTTAAATGTTAGTAAATACCCAACGGCAACGTTTAAAAGTACCAGCGTAAAGTTTGATGACGACGATTCTGGTGAAGTGACGGGTGAGTTTACTTTGCATGGCGTTACTAAAACCATTACCTTTGAAATAGATAAAGTAGGCGAAGGTAAAGATCCATGGGGTGGTCATCGTGTAGGCTTTGAAGGCGAAACTAGCCTTAAGTTAGCTGATTATGGCATTGACTATAATTTAGGCCCTGCATCAACTCATGTTGATATTGGTTTATCTATTGAAGGTATTCGTCAGTAATATCTGAAGTAAGCACTTCGATAAAAACGCCACATTATGTGGCGTTTTTTGTTTCTGCTATGCGTGTTTTAAGCTTTATTTTTAAATGCGCAGGTAACCAGCGCATTAATATTTGCGTATAAGCTTGGGTTTGTTTAATTATTTTTAGTTGTTCATTTAACAAAGCAATGTGTTTGGCACCTTGCTGGTTTTTAGTGCAACCTATATAGCCATAACTTAACTCAGGTGACTCTAGAAGGGGTCGCTGTGTTAGGTTTTTATCAAAATTCATAGATTTAGCTAAATAGTAGTGCTCGCTTGGGTAACCTAATAACAAATCAATGCGTTTTAAATTAAGCATATAAGTAAGGCTTGCTAAGCTATCTCGGGTAGGTCTAATAATTAAATTTATATCGGGTGTGGTATTAATAAGTGTGTCTATTTCGTTACCGTAAGAGCGGCTCATAGAAATACCTAAAGTTAACTTATCAGCCGTAATTAAAGAGGCTAACGACACCGCTTTATCAGCAGGTAGCTTAAGTGCTCTACTGAGCTTAATATGCATAGCTACTGCAGGAGAAAGGCCAGTAGTAGAGCTTTCATCAGTAAAGTAAATGCGCTCTTCTCTAAAACTATTTTTATACAGTGACAAAGCACACGTATTGGCTGAGGTATTGGAGAGTTCTTGGATAACTCTGCCCGAAGGAATGAGTATTCTATTAAAAGTAATATTGGGGAGTTGTTTTTCGAGTAAAGAAATAATGCTTTCGTCGCGACCTTGGTGTTTGTTTTCTCCATTTAAAATGTAGTAGGGTGCAAAGTCATGCGTTAACCAGTTAATGGTGTTAGCAATAACTGGTGAGCTGAATAAGCTAAGTATAAAAACAACTAAAAATGCGCGGAGCATTACAAAAATTACCTACTATTATTCTATTAACCTTAAGTGTAGCTAATAAAGTGATAAAAAGTAAAATGCCAGCAACAAGGCTGGCATTTAATTTTGATTATTGCGCTAATAAGTAGGCAAATTATAATCAGTGTAGGTTAACTGGCTTTTAGCCATTTAACAAATTGACGCGCATCGCTTGCTTTTTGAAACAATGCATTTTTTAAACCTTGTGTATCACTAAAAATTACACGATGTTTGTTTACTGAAATTGACTGCACTGGATGTGCAATTTGGATCATAGACCCGTTATATTTATAAGACATAATAAAACTCACTTTATTCTTGTTATTTATTCTGCGCTATTTTTTATAGCTATATGCAGTTAATAAATTAACGATGTTGTGTTTAGCTTCATTACAGTGTTGACGATCTTTATGACACTTTTGCGATGATAATAAAATCATCTCGGTATTATTTAAGGTGTTCTCGCCGTACAATAACTTAGCTTTTGAATATACGTTTTGCGGGGCTTACTGGATCAGGGTAAATGGTTAACCGCGGTGGTTTATTTAAACCAGAGAGGGAAGGTAACCCAGTTGTATTTTATATGCAAGCTTTTTGTTATATTATTTATGACAGCCACTATCAATAACTTAAAAGGGAAATGATGCAATACCTAGTTATCAGCGATATTTACGGTAAAACACCTTGTTTACAGCAATTAGCTAAGCACTTTAATGCTGAAAACCAAATAGTTGATCCCTATAATGGAGTTCATCAAGCCCTTGAAAATGAAGAGGAATACTATAAGTTATTTATTAAACACTGTGGCCATGACGAATATGCAGCCAAGCTCGAAGAATATTTTAATAAATTAAGCAAACCCACTATTTGTATTGCATTTAGTGCCGGTGCTAGCGCTGCATGGCGGGCACAAGCGAGTACTACAACTACACATCTTAAAAAAGTAATTGCTTTTTATCCTACGCAAATACGTAATTATTTAAATATAGATGCTATTCATCCATGTGAATTCATTTTCCCTGGGTTTGAACCGCACTTTAATGTAGATGAATTAATAACTAATTTATCGGCCAAAAACAATGTGCGCTGTTTAAAAACACTATACCTGCATGGCTTTATGAATCAGCAGTCACAAAATTTTAGTGAATATGGTTACCAATATTTTTATAAAGTTATAAAAACAGCGAATAGCGAAGCGCATTAAAAATGCCCGGCTGTAAATAATAAGTGCGTATAAAAACCACTAAGATTACTTTTACAGTTTTAATTATTATAAGCTGCGCCAATTCAAAAACTCATTTATTAACAGCTATAAAATGGCAAGTTCTGACTATTCATTACTGTAATAGTCGCTATAAAAAGCAACTGCAGACACGCTTAATTTAACATGCTTTAATCGAGGGTAATGTACTTTTGATGGATGTTAGCTTTGCAGTATCAACATATTAATGTGCCCGAACAGGGGCAAAGCATAAAAATAGCAAAAAATGGCCAATGGCAAATTCCGTTGCAACCTATTATTGCTTACATTGATGGTGATGGAGTAGGCCAAGATGTGATGCCTGTAATGCGAAAAGTGGTTGATAGCGCGATAGCGCATTGTTACCAAGCAAAGCGAAAAATTCATTGGATGCAGGTATACAATGGTGAGCAAGCAGCCAAACTATATGATGGTGATTGGTTTCCACAAGAAACAATAAATGCAGTAAGAGAATGTAAAATAGCGATTAAGGGGCCATTAACGACTCCTTTGGGTGGTGGTTTTCGCTCGCTTAACGTTGCACTTAGACAAGAAATGGATTTATTTGTCAATATGCGCACTATAAAAGGCTTTAGTGCATTGCCATCGCCGTTAAAAAATCCTTATTTAACTAATATCACTGTGTTGCGCGATAGCAGTGAGGATGTTTACTCGGGTATAGAGTGGCAAGCTGGTAGTATTGAAAGCGAAAAAGTACTCGATTTTTTATGCGAAGAAATGGGGGTTACGCGTTTAAGGTTTACCCAAGAATGCGGAATTGGCATTAAAAACATTTCTAAAGAAGGCTCAGAGCGCCTAGTACGTTACGCAATTAATTACGCGCTAAAAAATAACAGCGAATCGCTGACTTTAGTGCACAAAGGTAATGTGCTTAAATTTACTGATGGTGCATTTAAACGCTGGGGCTTTGCACTCGCTAAGCGTGAATACCAAGCCATTGACGATGAAAACGGCCGTTGGTTACATATTCCACGACAAGGGCAGCCACCACTTATAATTAAAGAAGTTATAGCCGATAACATGTTACAGCAGTGTTTAATGCACCCAGAGCAATTTGATGTAGTTGCAACGACTAATCAAAATGGTGACTTTTTAGCAGATATGCTTAGCGCACAAGTAGGTGGAGTAGGCATAATGCCGGCGGCTAATTTAAATAATGAGGTAGCATTTTTTGAACCCACGCACGGTACATTTGCGCGTATTGCTGGGCAAAATAAAGCGAATCCGAGCAGCAGCATTTTAAGTGCGGTATTAATGCTTAAGTTTATGCAGTGGCATGAGGCGGCTAATTTAATAGAAAATGCCTTAGAGCGCACGTTAGCGGCGGGAGAGGTTACGTTTGATTTGCTATCTGAGCCTCATAACTCGATGCCCTTAAGTTGTACAGATTTTGCACTTAGGGTCATCGAGCACTTTTAAACAACACCATTATTAGGCTGCAGATACGTTAACAAGGTTTACGCGATGCGTACATGCACGATTAGTTAACTGCGCAGCACGATGATAAATAGCATGTGCATCTTGGTCGGTATTAAATGTGCCGCTAAGCGTATCCATTAACGCAACTACAATAATGGCTGGAACTTGGCAGCAATGCTCATCCAGAACAGCTTCTGTTGTTTGCGAGTCTACATTGCAATAAAGGTGGTTATTATGCTGATAAGCATTAAGCAATGTTTGCACGTCTAAAACATCATCCGCATTATGTTTAGTTTTACGACAAGTACAGCCAAATTCATCTACTAAAGTGGCAAGTACCTGATAAATATCATCGCTTGGCATCGCCGCTAGTGGTGCTAACTGCTGCTCAATAAATTGATGAAAATGGCTATTAATAAACAATCCGTCTTGTTGGGTGAAGCTTGATGAAGTTTGCATAATTATTACTCTTAGTTAGTTGGCTTAACTTCACTCTAGCGCTAACTCTAGTATTAATAAAATTGTTGTTTTCAATAACTGATATTGATTATATCAATACTGTTAAATTACGACGAATTTTAGTGTGTTTAGCAAGGCTACATTAAGCCTAATTAGCTTACAGTAGCCACAGTTGTTAATTTTACAAACTAGATACAGAGGCTTAACCACACTGGTATAAGTATCTATTATTAGTAAGTTAACAGATAACACTTAACAATAACCTTGTTACACAGGCAATGGTTTAACCACTAACTAACAATAAAGAGACTGCTATGAAAATTTTTGCTCCTGCTATTATTATCACCACATTAATGCTTTCGGCTTGTGGTAATGAGCCACAAGACAACAGCCACACCGACGTAAAAAACACGGCACAAACAGCGGTAATAGTGCATAACTATCAGTGTGAAAGTGGTAATACAATGGCGGTAACTTACCCCTCTACAGACACTGCAACAGTTGACTATTTAGGTACAGAATACGAAATGAAGATTGCTGTGTCGGCTAGTGGTGCGCGCTATATGAATGACAAGTACGAGTTTTGGACTAAAGCATCAGGTACTGGCTCTGAAGGCACGCTGTTTAGCCATATGCAAGATGGTAGCACCGGTGATGCAATTGAAACATGTACAGCGCTATAAGCCTTATTAATACGCATTAAAGCCTAAGTTTAGGCGAATTTAACGAGTAATTTGCAACACCTACTGTGCAAGTTACTCGTTGTAAATTTTATATACCTTTGCACTAGTATTACTACCTGTCGGCAATTGTTTTTGCAAATTCCAGTAGTTCTCTGCGTAACCATTGGTGCGCCGATGCATGATGCAACAATGGGCTCCAGATCATTTTTACCTCAATAGGTACAATTTGAAAAGGTACTGGGCTGATAACCAAGTTAGTATGCGTAGTTAACAGCTTAGCTTGGCGACGTGGTAATGTAGCAATTAACTTATCTGACTGGCACAGTAAACTGGCAATCATATAATGGCGTGTAAAAACGCGTATTTTTCGAGTTTGTTCTAATTGCCACAGTGCTTCGTCTACCCATCCTAACTTTTGCTTACCAGATTTATTAGTAACAGCGGGCTCAGGCCCCCAACCTGCACGATTTACCCAAATATGTTCGCTTTTTAAGTAATCTTCTAGGCTCGACTGTTGTAAAAATTGATTATTGGGGTGCGTTAAACAACAATAGTTATCGCGCCAAACTGTAGCTTGGTGAAACGAGCGTGGTAGGCCATTAAAGCGGTTAATTGCTAAATCTATGGTGCCTTTTTCCATATCTTGCAGATTTACATCACTTGGGCTGAGTATATCAAAGTTTATTCCTGGGTTTTTACTCAACTGCTCAGTTATAAAAGGGGCGATTAACGTCGACTCTAAATAATCGTTTGCCATAATTCTAAACGTTACTTTGGCACTTGTCGGATCGAATAGCTCAGTGGGCTGAGTAATTTCTTCAGCCATTTTAAGTAATAACTCTATTTCGGGCTTTAGTGCCAGCGCTTTTGCTGTGGGCGCCATAGAGCCTGAAGCCCGCACCAAAAGCGGGTCGTCAAATAAGTCACGCAGCCGCTTTAACGCATTACTCATAGCAGGTTGGGTAAGTGCGAGTTTATTAGCCGCTTTAGAAACACTTTTTTCGTCTATTAGTACGTTTAGGTACACAAGCAAGTTGAGATCGACATTTCTTATATTCATTTAATCAATCTTATTTATTTACTGTATTAATTATCTAAATTAAAGCCTGCTTGCTAAGGTGTAAACAACTAAAAAATAATAGCCGTAATAAGCCTAGTAAATATGCCAGATACAATAACGAATAAACTGCAAAATAGTACAGTGCAAGATGTGATTGCGACTAAGTTAGCGCGCGCCGTTTTTGCTGGGTTTGAAGCTATGTTTGCCACCTTTTTAAATATAACCTTAGGCGCACAAAGCCGCTTTGAACAGCGACAATATCACGAGGTACAAAGTGCTATGCGCGAGCGCTTACAAGTGTATGAGCGCCAAGTTAAAAGTGTAAGTGAAGCGGTAAAGGTTATTGCCTACGCGGAGTTAAGCTGTCCACAGACCTGGCAATTAGCTAAAAATATTTATGGCAACATGGTAAAAAATCATGAAAACGAGCCAATAGCGCATACTTTTTTTAATTCTACCTTTGGTGCTATTTGGGACGATAAAAAAATACGTACTGTGCATTTATTTGTATTAAAAGCTAAATATCGTACTCAACCTCGACCATACGACAGCTTAGTTAAACGTATTTCATTGCAACATGGCTTTAATAGCGCAATAAAAACGCTGATCACTAATCAGGTTTTTAGAGTGCCATTTAGTAATTTAAACCAAGATGTTGCCACCCTGCAGGCTACTTTAACGCAAGGTGCTAAGCAACAATGTCGACAAGTTTATGAGTTAATAAACTTAAATGACGGCTATATAGAATATGCATATTCACATTTTTATAGAAACAAAGCCTGTTACTTAATAGGCCGATGCATTGCTAAAAATGGCGATAATATGCCCTTTGCTATTGCCATTTTAAATACCCCCAAGGGGCTTAAAATTGATGCGGTAATGATGGGCGCCGACCAGCTAAGTTTACTATTTGGATTTGCGCGCACGTATTTTATGGTCGATACCGACCAACCAGCGCGTTATGTAGATTACTTAAGTGTACTTATGCCGCATAAACAGCGCTTTGAGCTATTTAATGCGATTGGCTTTATAAAACATGCCAAAACAGAGTTTTATCGTTATAAAGTCGATACCACTAAAAATAGCCCCGCGAGCTTTAAGTATGTGGCTGCGCCAGGTACACCGGGTATGGTAATGCTAGTGTTTACTATTGCTGGCTCAGACCATGTTTATAAAGTAATTAAAGATAAATTTAGCGCACCAAAAACCGCCACTAAAGCGCAAGTAAAAGAAAAATACAACTTTGTAAAACAAGCCGATAGAGTAGGGCGACTGGTAGATACGCATGAGTTTAGGTATTTAGCGTTTGATTTGAGCCGCTTTAGCGAGCAGTTGCTGCAACAAATGAAAGAGCACATTGGGTCCAGTTTAATTATTTCGGGCAAGGCGCTTATTTTAAAACATGTTTATGTTGAGCGAAAAATGACCCCGCTTAATTTATATATAAATGATTGCGACAGCAAAGCACTTGCACAAGTGATGCTAGATTACGGCAGAGCAATTAAAGACTTAGCCGGTGCTAATATTTTCCCTGGGGATATGCTGATGAAAAACTTTGGTGTTACGCGCTGGGGGCGGGTAGTATTTTATGATTATGACGAAATTTGCCCACTTACCGATTGCAACTTTAGAGAAGTGCCGCAAACGCAAAATGCGCTAGAAGAGCTAAGTTCAGACTCGTATTTTGATATAGAGCCAAATGATATTTTTCCGAGTCAATTTAAAGTGTTTTTTAGTGCTAATGAATTGGCATTTAATGCTTTTAATAGTCATCACAGCGATTTATTTAACGCCCAGTTTTGGCAAACGTGCCAACAACAGGTACAACAAGGCTATTTACCCGACGTGTATCCATATAAACAAAGTTGGCGCTTTAAATAAGGTGTTTTGATCCCCATATATAAATTACATTAATTTAGTTATGCAACGTTTAGTAATAGCGTTTAGTTATATAAAGCTTAGGAGTGGCAATGAAATACATTTCTCATGAAGATGGCATACTTGCATTTAGTGAAACCAATAAACCGGTTTTAAAGAGCCATGAAGTACTGGTAAAAGTAGCCGCCATTGGTGTAAATCGCGCCGATTGTATGCAACGCCAAGGTAAGTATCCGGCGCCAAAAGATGACAGCCAAATATTAGGATTAGAGTGCGCAGGCATCGTTTGCGATATTGGTGGTAAAGTTGATAAAATTTGGCTTAATAAACGCGTTTTTGCTTTATGTGCTGGTGGTGCTTACAGTGAATATGTTGCGGTTGATGCCAAACAGCTAATGGAGTTACCAGATGACGTGTCTATGAGAGAGGGCGCTGCAATAAGTGAAGTATATTTAACAGCATTTGGTGCTTTGTTTGAATTAGGTAAATTACAAGCTGGGCAAACGGCGTTAATTCATGCAGGTGCAAGCGGTGTGGGTGGTGCTGCAATTCAAATGGCTAAAAGCGCAGGGGCAACTGTGGTTATAACCGCAGGTTCAGATGAAAAATGTGCACATGCCAAAGCACTGGGCGCCGATCATGCTATAAACTATAAAACCACTGATTTTGTAGAATATATGAAGGCTAATAACCTAACGGCTAACACAATTGTAGATCCTGTTTCGGGTAGTTATTTAAACAAAAATGCGGCTGTTGCGGCTATGGATTGCCAAATTGTAATGCTGGCATTTTTAGATGGTCGTTTTGCTGAAGTTGATTTTGCCCGTTTACTGCAAAAACGTATCTCGTTTCATGCATCAACACTTAGAAACCGTAGTATAGAGTTTAAACGCGCATTAAGAGATGATTTTGTAGCGCGTTTTTATAGCGATATTGCAAGTAAAAGCTACGATTTTAATTTATATAAAGTGCTACCTTGGAGCCAAGCAAGCGAGGCTCATGCTATTTTAGAGCGCAATGAAAACGCCGGTAAAGTAGTGTTAAGTGTAGAATAAACCAGTAGTGTAATGTATAGGCATTGTTTATGTCTCTGGTAGTCAATATAATTTAGTTATAACACACATAATAAGGTTAATAATGAATCCAATTATCGCCACTTTAAAAGATCATAATGTTAGCGACGAGCAAATAGCCGAGCTATTTGAAGCATTAACGCAAAACCCAATGATGGCAATGGCCATGGTGCAACAACTTGGTATACCACCTGAAAAACTACAGCAACTAATGGCAGTAGTGATGACTCAACCGCACTTAATTAAAGAAGCGACAGACGAGTTAGGTTTAGACTTTTCGAAAGTACAAGCCGCAAAAGATAAGTTAAATCAGTAATCCCTCCGTACTTTTAACCAAGGTATAACCTTATACCTTGGTACTTTAGCTCACCTTAAACATGTTTTGTTACATTAGCAATTGAACTGCTATTGATTTTTAGCGTCTTAGTTTTAGTCGATAAAATGGTGGGAATATTGTATGAAAACACTGATTAAGTTTTGGAAAAATAACCGTTCATTAATCATATTTATTGCGTTAATGAGCGTATTTAGAAGTGCAGTTGCCGATTGGTACGAAGTACCTACAGGCTCTATGCGGCCCACCATTGAAGTAGGCGACAGAGTTTTAACAAATAAAATGGCTTACGACTTACGCTTACCCTTTACGCATATACCACTAATGAAGTTAGGCGACCCACAAGCAGGTGATATCATAGTATTTGATTCAAAAAAAGCTGATAACCGCTTAATAAAGCGGGTAATAGGCGTACCTGGCGATACTGTGTCACTTGAGGATAACGAGCTTATTATTAATGGTAAAAAGCTTAACTATGCTAGTTTGCACAGTAATTTAGGTTCACTTGATAAAATTGAAAACTTAAACGGTCATAAACACTCAATAAGAGTAGCCAATAGAGCGTCGCGATTAGCAGGGTTTGATAAAATCACAATCCCGAATAATTACTATTTAGCCATGGGTGATAACCGCGATAACAGTGCCGATTCTCGCGTAATAGGCTTGATCCCGCGTAGCGAAATGTTAGGTAAAGCAGAGCGAGTAATTGTATCGCTTGATTACGATAACTATTATTTACCGCGAACTGATCGATTATTAAAAGCGCTGGAATAAGCGTGTTTGTATTTTAGCAGCTAAATAAAAACCCGGGTTATACCATTGAGTTGTATTGCATAAAGTAATAAAACGAATGTAAATTGATGGTAATTATAGTAGCTTGATATTCCTGCTATTTTTTAACACCTGTTCAGCAGAGTCAATAATATGAGCTTAAAGACTAAAAAATCGCCTATATTACTGTTCGATGGCGTATGCAATTTATGCACAGGCTCGGTACGCTTTGTGATTGAGCATGATCCATATAAAAAATTTCGCTTTGCGTCATTGCAGTCAACTGTAGCAAAAAACTTACTTAAGCAGCAGGGAAGTGAAGCTACAAGTAAGCTGGGTTCTGTGGTGCTTATTGACGATAGTGGCATTTGGTTTAAGTCAACAGCGGCACTTCGTACTGCTGGGCAGTTATCGGGTTTATGGCCGTTGTTGCAAGTGTTACTCATAATACCTCGGCCATTACGAGATTGGGGTTATGATTTTATTGGTGCTAGACGTTATAAGTGGTTTGGGCGTACAAATGCTTGTTGGTTGCCAGCAGCGGACATAAGTGATCGCTTTTTAGATTAAATTTATAAATAGACTTTTAACTTTAATACGCAAATGCTAAGGGGAATTAATCATGATAGTAAGAATATTTGATAAGCTAACCTTTGCTGTTGCGTTAATTATAGCGTTGCAAGTACCGCAACTTACGGATCATTATCAGCAACATTTAGCGGGCTTGTATCAGGCAACAAAATGGCAAGTTGATGGTTATAAAGCCACCGCCCAAATGCATGCATTTCCCAGTGTTAAAGCAATGATTGATAGACACTTACGCAATAGCGAGCCAAGTGTTAAAACTGATGCACAACAAAAGCTGTTAACCCTTGATTTATTTGCAGATTTAGAAGGTGGAATGACTATATTTAAACAGGGTAACTTTTTTGAAAAACTAATTTATATGTTTACTCCCACCCGTTTCGGTATATTAAAAAATACTATTGATAACTTTAAATTAGGCATACCGCTTACTTTTACCGGTATTGCGTTTGGGCTAGTATTTGGTTTTTTATTAAATCAATTAATTATGCTACCTTTTACAATTTACTCAGTTAAAAAAAGGGCAAGTAAAGTTAACACTATCGAGAAACCAGCCCAATAATAGTATAATTATTTAAATCACCTATATAACTAGGCTCACATATTATGAGAACTGATAGCATTTATGCGATATTTATCGGCAATTTCCCTTTGTTTATTTATGGTTATAAGCATGCTTTTTGGCTGCGCTAGTTATCCTAAGGTTCAAGCCGAACCTAGCTATACATTTAGCAAAACGCAAAATACTAGCTTAGCTAAAGGCATAGCATTAGAGGCGAGTAAACACCCTGCGAGCTCAGGGTTCTATCTACTTGGTGATGGCCTTGATGCATTTGCAACTAGGCTGTTATTAATAGAAAAAGCCGAAATGTCTATTGATGTGCAGTATTACTTATTTCATAACGATACTACGGCCAAAATATTCACTCATTACTTACTTCGTGCAGCCGATAGAGGCGTGCGGGTACGCATGTTACTAGATGACTTTGGCCACGAAAGCCAAGACGCTTTATTTAGTGCCTTGGTGCAACACCCTAATGTGTCAGTACGGTTATTTAATCCGTTTTCAAATCGCACTTTACCTTATGTTGATTTTTTAACTAATTTTAAACAGATCAATAGGCGCATGCATAACAAGTCGTTTATTGTTGATAATCAGGCGGCTATTATTGGTGGCCGTAATATTGGAGATACTTATTTTTCTGCCAATATTTACACTAACTTTTCTGATTTAGATGTACTTGGCGTGGGGGAATTTGCCCCGCGTGTGGCCACTGCATTTGATTTATATTGGAATCATTCACTCTCGGTAGCGATTAAATATATAGCGCCTGCATCGAGTGCAGCTAAACTAGAACAAGTACGAAAACAACTCGCTAAAATATATACTAGTGAGCAAAGTAAAGCCTATCTACGGCGTTTAGAGTCACTGGATATTATTGATAATTTGCTACGCGGACAGCTAGCACTTTACTGGGCAAACTCTGAATTAGTATACGATCATCCTGATAAAATAATGAATGAGAGTGATGATAATACCGGTTATATGGCCCCAGCATTAAGTAATTTACTTAATGATGCACACAGTGAAGCATTAATTGTTTCACCTTATTTTATTCCCGGTGATGCAGGCGTTGCAAGCTTAAAACGTTGGATTAATACCGGTGCTAATGTGACCATTTTAACCAATTCGCTCTCGGCCAACGACGTACCCGTTGTGCACGCCGGCTATGCAAACTATCGTGAGTCACTTATAGAGGCGGGCGTTAAATTATGGGAGTTACGCGCTACAGTAAAACCTAAGTATAAGTCTAAGTCTAAGCCTAAAATTAAATCTAAAGATAAAGCAAAACATAAAAAAATCACCGATTTAGCTGGTTCATCAAAAGCGAGCTTACATGCTAAAACAATGATTTTTGATCGTAATACGCTTTTTGTTGGCTCAATGAACTTAGATCCACGTTCAATTAATTTAAATACCGAAATAGGTGTTGTAATTTACAGTGACAAAATGGCAAGCACAGCAGCAGATATATTTTTAGAAGAGTTACCTCGCCATGCATGGCGATTAGATGTCACTAAAACTGAGAATTGGTGGGGTTTTAATCACGACTTACTGTGGTTAGATGAATCAATTACACCCACTAAAGTGGTAAGTAAAAACTCTGAGCCAGAGGCCAGCACCTGGGTACGTTTTCAGGCTTGGTTATTTGGCTACCTGCCTGTAGAACACTTACTTTAATATGTGTTAAATAAGGCGGTAACCCCAATATTAATACTTAATCAGCACTCAGGGTAAGAGGTTTAACAGTTTGAATAATAATAGTATTTAAGGGTGCTTTTTTACAACAAAAGCGCCTCGTATATCGCCCAAATTAAAACCAGTCGCTTTATCGCTTGGATAAAGCTCAGTTAATTTGTTTTTTACTTCAGGCTTTAATTCACTACCATGGCAGGCTAAGCAAGCCTGCCCAGTAGGAATTGCTTTGACTAAATACCAAGCATCGGCTTTTTGTTCTTGATGTTCAATATTTGCTATAGGTTCGCCATTTTCTTTACGCTGCTCAAAATCGAGCAGTATTGAATTTAACCACTCGTTAGCTTGGTTATTAGGATTGCGCACTTTTAATGATGTACGACTAATTTCCCACTCATTCGCACTGTGTTGTAGTGCAATAGCCGGCGCACTAATATTGCATACTGCAATTGCTGCAACAGGCCCGCTCGCTTTCATGGTACTTACTAAAACATTTTTTAAATCAGTTGAAAATGCTTTAACAGTGCTGCGAGCAAAGTATGCATCGTCGCTATTAGCTAATACGCTTGATGAAACAACCAAGCTGGTAAATAATAAAATAGAGCGCATAATACACCTTTATACATTAGAGGATTCTAATGTACAGCTGAGCAATAATTTATTCAAGTTTTTCTATCGCTAATTATCCGGATCTCTGGTTAATTTAAGTACTGTATAAATTATAGCTGCAAAGAGCTTAGCTAAATGGTGATAAACCCAAAATATAAATTACATAAAAGGTAGCTAATAATGACAACTAAAAATGATGACAGTGCTAAATATGCATTATCGCAGCAAAGTAAACCGCTTGATGATCCGCTAGAAGCAATTAAAAGCATGCGTTTAGAGCAGTTGGCCGTATGTAAGCTAAAAGCAGAAAAAGAGATGCAAACTATGAAAGCAGAATCTACCCCTGACAAAAATAAACAATAACGTAAAACAGCTTACTGGATTTGTTTTATGAATAAACACATTACGCTTTCGTTTTTAGCTTGGTTAGCGGCTCTTTTTGTGGGAGCTGCAGGTATATATGGTTTATGGCCTTCACCACAGAGTAAAGTGCTTTTAGCTATTGAAATAATAACCTTAATTATTCTGTTATTTAATAGCGCCAGTATTACCTGCTGGGTATATAAACACACTAAAAACAAACAACAACGTTATATTGCCTTATTATGCATAGCCTCCTTAGTGCTATGCATTTGTGGAGACGTGGTAAATTTTAATTTAAATAATCAATATTACCGTTATAACGAGGTAATTAAGCACGACTATTTAGCTGACTCTGTATGGTTTTTTGTACCCGGATACAGCTTACTCTTTATTGCTGTGTTGTTGGCGAGCCGTAGTTTAGTTATGTATCCATTATATTATGTGGCTGCTTATTTAGGGGGCACGCTATTAATATCGCTGCTTTGTTTTTATTTTATGCATATTCCAGAGGCAGGTTATTATGTACTGCTATTAACCGGGCTTCATAGTTTTGTTATAACCAGTGTGGGATTAATGAGTTTAGTGCTGCTTAATACATATCGCGGGTTAAACGCACCTTTGGGAGTATGGCTGGTTAGTTTAGGGTTAGTATTAGCGGCAATTGCCGATGCATTAATTGGTTTATATTGGATTTATGGGAATAGCGGTGAAGGGTACTTTCCACAAATTAGGTATATAAATTGGATAATTTATATTAGCTCGCAATGCTTAGTTATTCATTTAGCTAAAATAAATATAACCTACAAGCTGGGTTAATAAAAAAGCCGCTAATAAATTCAGCGGCTTTTTACATTAACAAAAATATTAACGCAAATATAAATTTATAAGCAAAGCTTACATTACACGCATGCCAGGCTCTGAGCCGTCGTCCGGGTTAAGAATGTAAATCTCTTTACCGCCAGGCCCTGCAGCTAATACCATGCCTTCTGACATACCAAAACGCATTTTTCGTGGTTTAAGGTTAGCAACCATAACAGTAAGCTTACCTTCAATATCCTCTGGAGCGTAAGCCGATTTGATACCCGCAAATACTTGGCGCGTTTCGCCGCCTAAATCAAGTGTTAGCTTAAGTAGTTTATCGGCGCCTTCTACGTGCTCAGCTTTAGCAATTTTTGCTACGCGTAAGTCTACTTTTGCAAAGTCGTCAAATTCAATTTCATCACAAATTGGCTCTTTAGCCAGTGGGCTATTAGGGTCAATGGTCACTTTTGATTCTAAGCTTTCTTTTGACTCCTCAACCATTTTATTTACTTTGTCCATTTCTACACGTTGCATTAACGGTTTAAATTTATTGATTGGGTGGCTTACTAATGCATTTTGCACGCCGTCCCATGCAAGGTCGTCATTTAAGAATGCTTCTACGTTATCAGCCATTTCAGGCAGTACAGGCTTTAAGTAGGTAATTAACACGCGGAATAAGTTAAGCCCTAATGAGCAAACTTCGTGCGCTTCTTGTTGTTTAGTTTCGTCTTTAATGAGTACCCAAGGTGCTGCGGCATCTATAAATTGGTTTGCTTTATCGGCAAGCGCCATTATTTCACGAATTGCACGGCTAAACTCACGGTTTTCGTAATGGGCTGTAATGCTTGGTGCAGCTGCTTGAAATTCTTTAAGCAACTGGGGTTGCATAACGGTTGCGCTTAGCTTGCCATCAAACTTTTTAGTAATAAAGCCCGCACAACGGCTTGCTATATTTACTACTTTACCTACTAGGTCTGAGTTTACGCGTTGCGCAAAGTCCTCTAGGTTTAAATCAAGATCAACAATGCCGCCGCTTAATTTTGCCGCGTAATAGTAACGTAAATATTCTGGGTTTAAATTATCTAAATAAGTACGTGCTTTAATAAACGTGCCTTTCGATTTAGACATTTTTTCGCCATTTACGGTAACAAAACCGTGGGCAAATACGTTAGTTGGCTTTCTAAAGTTAGCGCCTTCTAACATTGCTGGCCAAAATAAACTATGAAAATAAATAATGTCTTTACCAATAAAGTGGTAAAGCTCAGCGTCTGAATCTGCAGCCCAAAAAGCATCAAAGTCGATACCTTTTTTATCACACAGGTTTTTAAAGCTGGCCATATAACCAATAGGCGCATCTAACCAAACGTAGAAGTATTTACCTGGTGCGTTTGGTATTTCAAAACCAAAGTAAGGCGCATCACGGCTAATATCCCACTGTTGCAGGCCATCAGTAAACCATTCATCAAGCTTGTTAGCCATTTCTTGCTGAATAGTACCCGAGTGTAACCACTCTTTTAACATGCCTTCAAATGCTGGCAGATCAAAAAAGTAATGCTCAGAGTCTTTTAAAATAGGCTCAGCACCAGACATAACCGAGCGCGGGTTAATTAAATCTGTAGGACTATATGTTGCACCACATGAGTCGCAGTTGTCGCCATTTTGATTTTCAGACTTACAGGTTGGGCACGTACCGGTTACAAAGCGATCGGGTAAAAATATGCCTTTTTCTGGGTCGAATAACTGCGAAATAGTGTGCCTTTTAATATGCCCTGCATCGTTTAGGCGATTATAAATAAGCTCACTCAGCTCTTTGTTTTCTTGGCTGTGGGTACTGTGATAATTATCAAACTTAATATTAAAGTCGGCAAAGTCGCGTTGACGCTCAATACTTACTTTTTCTACCGCTTCTTCAGGCGTGATCCCTTGCTTTTGCGCGTTAAGCATAATAGGCGTGCCATGGGCATCGTCGGCGCAAACATAATAGGCTTCGTGGCCTTGTAGTTTTTGAAAACGTGACCAAATATCAGTTTGAATATATTCCAATAAATGACCTAAGTGAGTAGGGCCATTTGCATAAGGTAATGCGCTGGTAATCAGGATCTTTCGCTGTGCCATAATCATTCCGAATTGACGGTTCCTATTAAGGAACGGATGAAAATCATTAATTTATTTACAAGCTAAGCGCTAACAACGCAACAGCTTGTGGATTTGTATTAATTGACTGGTGTTAATGCCCTGAATGTTACATAATTCCGAGGCACTTTTCATCAAAGAAACGTTATTTAATTACTATGTTTGGACTGTCGAAACTATTCTCTTCTAAATCGGTGCAAAAACAACCGATCTTTGCTGCTTTAGCCGCGTATCGTAGTGCCGCTTTTGCTGTGGGTATTGATGAAAGCTTCATTAAGAATATCACCCAAAACGACGATAAATCGCTCACTATTACTTTAATTTTGCCATTTGCTGCACAGTCGGAAATGCCAATGGTGGCAGAGCATGTTACTAACGCTCTCAAGGTGGCAGTAACTGTGTCGGCCACGGTAGAGCTTAAAGAGCCTGCAAAATTTAAAACAATTAAACATATTGTGCTTATTGCTTCAGGTAAAGGCGGGGTGGGTAAATCGACTACTGCTGTTAATTTAGCAGGCGCGCTGCACAGCGAAGGCGCAAAAGTTGGTATTTTAGATGCCGACATTTATGGCCCGTCAATCCCTATGCTTTTAGGCTTGGTAGGCGCAGAGCCCATCACTAAAGATAACAAACAGTTACAGCCTTTTGATGCAAACGGTATTAAAGCACAATCAATCGGCTTTTTAGTACCCAGCGATGACGCCACTGTATGGCGCGGGCCTATGGCATCGGGGGCGCTTAGCCAGCTACTAAATGAAACTGATTGGGGCGAGCTTGACTACCTTATTGTTGATATGCCACCAGGTACGGGTGACATTCAACTTACTATGAGCCAAAAAGTACCGGCAAGTGGCACAGTAATTGTTACCACACCCCAAGATTTAGCCTTAGCCGATGCGCAAAAAGGCATCGCCATGTTTAATAAAGTAAACGTGCCAGTGCTGGGCTTAATTGAAAATATGAGCCATTACATTTGCAGCCACTGCGGCGAGGCAAACCACGTATTTGGTAAAGATGGCGCACAAAAACTAGCACACAAGCACGGCGTTCCTGTGCTATCACATATTCCGCTTGCAATAGATATTCGAGAATACTCTGAGCAGGGCAAACTTATTGCTTGCGATAACACTGCAGCAATAAGCAAAACTTACAGCGCAGCAGCGCGGCTTATAGCCAGCACGCTTTACTATCAACAGCATCACAACTCGGTAGAGATTGTGATTACGGATGATTAATACACCATGAGACTTTCAGATACACATATTAAAGAATACCTAAACGATGGCCGTATTGTTATTGAGCCTGCACCCACAGATGAGATGATTTCGGGTGTTACTGCCGACTTACGCTTAGGTAATAAATTTAGAACTTTTCATGCACATACAGCAGCATATGTAGATTTAAGTGGCCCTAAAGATCAGCTCAATAAAGCCATGGAGTCAATCATGAGCGACGAAATTGTGCTAGATGAAGGCGAAGCATTTTTTTTACACCCAGGCGAGCTTGCACTGGCTATTACCTATGAAAAAGTAACACTGCCAGCAGACATTGTAGGCTGGCTAGATGGACGTTCATCGCTGGCACGATTAGGTTTAATGGTGCATGTAACCGCGCATCGAATTGATCCCGGTTGGAGTGGTAATATTGTTTTAGAGTTTTATAACTCAGGTAAACTCCCTTTAGCACTAAGACCTATGATGAAAATTGGTGCTATGAGTTTTGAAACACTTACAGGCCCTTGTGCTAATCCTTACAATACGCGTAAAGATGCTAAGTACAAAGATCAAAACAGTGCCGTAGCAAGTCGTATTAGCGATGACAGGTAATGATTAAATAAAGCACTTTACTCATCTAACTTATGAAGCGCATAACCCAGTAATTCAAAATATTGGTTAAGCGCTTTATTTGCAGCGTTAATGTGCTCATCATCTGGGTATATTAAATCACTACTTTTTAGCCCACTGACTAAAAAGCTATTTTTTATATGCGGGTGGCTGGCTATACAGGCTTCAAAGCAACGCGCTGCTAGCTCCTCGGGCATACTCATGTAATTCATATTTTTTGCTTTATCGTATTCAATGCACGTTTGTACAAATCGGTTTGCAGTAATGCCCTGTGCATCTAAAAACACGTTTTTGTAAAAGTCATTAAGCGTATTATTGAGCGGATGCGATAAATTAGGCGTGTTTGATAACCACAGTTTAGACGCAAAACCAAAGCGGGGTTTTGCTGCAAATAAATGCTCACTTATATGATGATCAAAAGCATGAAACCATTCATGGGCGAGCGCACCACCGCCGGCATTTTTTGCAAGTGCAAGCGTTTGGCTAGCTGCATTATAATGCGCTTGTACATACTTTTGTCCGCCAGCACCAAACGCAAAATTGAGTTTACCGCGCAGGCCAATTGCTTTAGGTGGTAAGTGCAGTATTTGTGCTAAGTCGGCAAGTGCATCATAAATTAAATTAGCACTAATGTAGCGCTCTTCTTTGTTTACCCATTTACCTATCACCATAGATCTAAAACCGAAAGTGTCTCTTATATCGCTAAAATCAACTTGATCGTCAAAACGATAATCGGGACCTTGACGGCTAAAGCCGCGTTTTAATCTATTTTGATAGTTACGCATCGCTAATATCATTTATAAAAACTAATCATAAATTATAAGTAACGTGCTTTTACGTGAGCAGGCATGTGATGGGTTTGTTTTTGTATTAATTCATCAAGTAAATTATAAAGTGGGGCAGGGTTTAACTGTTCAATAAGCTGTAAGCTATGTGCAACGGCCTCAAGCGTTGACAAGCTATCTGCGCGGGGAGCTTTACGTATTGTGTAACGATTTTTAGGTAAATTAGCAAAGCTTACAGTTTGAAACCGTTGCAGTAGCGAGCTTAGCTGTAAAATTTTATAGGCTTTTTTCCATGTACCATCAATAACAATTAAATGCGTAATAGGCAGTAGTGTGTTTAGCGCGTCGTTATTATCTAAATTTATAGCCTGCTCATTAGGGTAAAGTAAAACGGTTGAGCTGGCAGGTAGGGCATGAAGCTGCGCAAAGTCGTTATTACTTTCGCCTTTGATTATTTGGCAATCAGCTAGGCATAAATTTAATAGTTTAGCCGTGTTTTTTGTTACTTTTTCTTCACTAGGGTGCTGTAAAATAATTACTTTTACTTTATTGTTAATAGAGGTTACAGCACTGCAAATACAAGTATTAAGTGCGAACAAACAAAAATTACACAGTGGGCGAGCCATTTAAACTACTTTTGGTGAAGGTACATTATGAGTAATTATACATTTATAAGGTAATTAAGTTGGATTTTTTTACGCTTAGCTATAGAGTGTTATAGATTAAGGTTAATTAAGTATAGATTGTTTTTAAGGGTTAAAATATGACAGAAGTAAGTATTAACGAAGCAGCATTAGAGAGTATGGAATCGTTATTAGGTGAGCAATTTGCAGCTACTCTCGACTTTTGTTGTGTGGAATTTGAGCGCTTAGGCTCAGAAGTGTTGGCCACAATTGGGCAAGATAAAGAAGCGTCGGTGCGCCACGCTCATAGTTTAAAGTCGAATGCGGCTCAATTTGGTGCCGATAGCTTGGCCGCGGTAGCGGGTGAAATTGAACAAAGTTTAAATAACGATAACTTAGCTCAAGCCACTGCTGCATCAGCGCAGTTAATGACGCAAGTGGCGCAATCTCAAACGCTATTAAATAACTGGTTGGCATCACGTTAAGCAGATAAGTAAAGGCGTAGGTTTAGGCATTAAACATGAATTTATTTCAGTATTAAGTTACTAAATTGACTAGTGTTTTACGTCTTTACTAAGTTATTCTAAGGGTTATTCGTGCCCTTTAGAGGTAGTAATGTCAGAAATTAAAATGAGTCATAAATTAGACGGTGTCTGTTATGACATTCGCGGCCCTGTTTTAGTCCAAGCTAAAAAAATGGAAGACGAAGGCCAAAAAGTTTTAAAGCTAAACATTGGTAATCCGGCTGCGTTTGGCTTTGATATGCCAGAAGATATGCACCGCGATATTATTCGCAATTTATATTCAGCCCAAGGTTATTGTGATTCTAAAGGGCTTTATTCGGCGCGGGTGGCTATTTATCAGCATTATCAACAACGCGGTTTATATAATTTAGATGTAGATAACATTTATATTGGCAATGGCGTTAGCGAACTGATTCAAATGGTTACGCAGGCATTGTTAAATAATGACGATGAAGTGCTGATCCCCGCTCCCGATTACCCTCTGTGGACCGCTGCAGTTAAGCTCTCTGGTGGCAATCCGGTGCATTATTTATGTGATGAAGAGCAAGATTGGTTTCCGGATATTGCTGATATAAAAAGTAAAATCACCTCTAAAACCAAAGCATTAGTATTGATCAATCCAAATAACCCGACAGGGGCTGTGTATAGCGATGATTTACTGCAGCAGTTAATTGACATAGCGCGTGAGCACAAGTTACTACTGTTAAGTGATGAAATTTACGAAAAGATTTTATACGACGGCATTACGCATAGCTCAATTGGTGCACTGTGCGACGATGTACCTATTATTACCTTTAACGGTTTAGCAAAAACGTACCGTGCTGCTGGCCTAAGAATGGGCTGGATGGTGTTAAGTGGGCGTACGTCGGTTATGAGTGACTTACGCAAAGGCCTAGAAATTTTATCATCTATGCGTTTGTGCGCTAACGTACCTGCTCAATATGCCATTCAACAAGCATTGGGCGGAGTACAATCAATCGACAACCTAATTAATCCAGGCGGGCGTTTGTATGTACAGCGTGATATAGCGTGGCGCGGGCTCAATGCAATAGAGGGTATTAGCTGCGTAAAACCAAAAGGTGCCTTATATGCTTTTGCTAAAGTAGATACCGCGCGCTTTAATATTAAAAGCGATGAGCAAATGATGTTTGATTTACTCAAAGCTGAAAAAATATTACTGGTGCATGGGCGTGCATTTAACTGGCCTGAGCCTGATCATTTTAGATTGGTGTTTTTACCCAACAAAGATGATTTAACGGATGCGATGACTAAAATGCAGCGCTTTTTTAAAGATTACCGACAAGCCTAACTTTTAAAACACACAAAAAACGAGCCAATTTAGGCTCGTTTTTACTTATGCTAAAGTTAATATAATTGCTATTAATAGGCTTTATCAACACGTACGCTGTTATCGTTTAAATACACCAGCCTTACACTATCGCCTTTGCTAAAGCGCATTGATTGGTCTTGATTTTGAACCACCATAAATTGATCGCCATTTTCAACTTGTATTAATAACTCTACTAAACGAGTTTGTTGGTAATGGCTTTTTTGCTGTTGATTATGCGCTACATTGCCGCCTATCACTGAGCCCAAAATAGTAGCAACGGTACGCCCGCTGCCACCGCCAAACTGATTACCAACAACGCCGCCAAGCAAAGCGCCGCCAAATGTTTTCCAACCATTGCTTTGATCTTGTACTAGCTCTTGCTCAGTAATATTACGCACTGATTGCACATCGCCAAATAGCACTTGTTGTACTGCTACTGCTTTATTGCGCTCGTAATTAGCCAATGCAGGTGCGCTAATTGTAAGTAATGTACACATTAATACAGTAATCGCTTTCATAATTAACTCCTATTGACTACCAGCCAAAGGTTGATTTTTCTTTCGTTTTACGAATTTCTGTTTCGTCAGCCCATTCAACTAAGCCACTTTCCATATCCATTAAACGCATGGTAAATTTATAGTATACGTCTGATTTGTCAGCATTGGATTTAACTATGCTTGATAAGTTGCCGTACAGCATATACTGCGCACCAATTTGTTTACCAAATGCCATAGCAGTCGTGGGGTTAACTAATGCATCTTCGTTTTGAAATTTAAGCTGCTCACGTATAGCTTCAACTCGGGTCATATCAACAAATCTAAATTTTCCGCTACGCAGTAACTGAGTTGAAATAGAGTCGGTGATTGATTCGGTATCAATGTGCTCGCTGGTTTTGTTTTTAATTCTTTCAACAAATACCACAGGGCGTTTATTGGCGGTCATGGTGCCAACAACCGGAGAGCTTAATAGTGAATCGGTCATTTGGCTGGCTACTTTTTGTAAATCGGTAGAGCCAAAGTTAATGTCAGTGGTTTCTACGGCTTGTGCGTCGCCATAACTAACTACCGCTTTATTTGCACAACCACTTAATACTAATACACTTAAACCAATAAGCGCGTAAGTTGAAGCTGTTTTGAATTTTTTACGTATGATCATTGTTATTTCCTTTATTCTTTAAATTCTTGCGCATCGGTAGACACTTCTCTTACTGCTAATGAGAAGGTAACTGCATCTGGGCTGGGTGCTAGCCCTGGTAATTGTGTTTGTGCAAAGCCAAATAAGGTAATTGCTTGCCAAGGGGAGTGATTACCCTTAATAACAAAGCCGTCTTTGTCGTACCAATTAAATTGATACTGTAAGTATTGCGACTTTTTATATTGGCTTGCTAAGGTAACTACCACGTCAGTTAATTGGTTTGTTTGACGTGTTTTTACGTCACTAATAGCTAGTTTCTCACCAAGCTCTGGGTTATCAACACGTAGTTGCTGATTAAATGTTTTATTACCTTGCTCAATTGCTATACCCGATGTGTCTGGTTTGCCAGCACAGGCACTGAGTATTAAAACCGCAAATAATGGCATTATGTATCTCATAATCGCTCCTAGAGTTGTACTACATGATAATTAAAGTAGTTATTTATAGAGGTTAGATAAATTAAGGTTAACCTTTGCTTACTAACGGTAAAATTTATTGGCGCTTGCGTGCCTATGGTTAATGAATGCGCGCCGCTGTTTAAGCTACTTCGCGCCACACTTATTTGATTTGGTAGCGTGAGCCAACTGCGTGTATCGGCTTGCTCAGAGGCTAAGTTATAAATGTTCGCAATTATATTCCCTACGTCTCCGGTGCTACGAGCCAGTTCGGCTCGTACTTTTTCTTTGGCGACTAAACGCAGTATTTGCCGCGCTATTCTGGCAGGTATTTGATCTTCTAACGTTTTAGCAGCCAGTGATTCTATGTGCACTAGCGGGCTTAATACTAAGTTTTGGGCATTAATACTGATGTTATTAATGCTACGAACATAGGCGTTGTCTTTATAAACTGGCATAGCTAAGCTATAAAAACGTGCATTACCGCCAGAGGTAAAAATAGGTAAACGTAATTTAAATTCGTGTTGCTTAGGCACTAAGCCTTGTTCAAATAATATAACTACTTCGCCTTGTTCAGACGGTATATTTGCTGCCTCACCAAAGCGCTTTTTAAACTCACTTAGGTCTTGATCAAAGCCTTGTTTTTTAGCAAGGCGAAGTACATCACGTTGCAAATAAATATTGTTGGGTTGTATTTCGAGTGCTTTTTTATAGTCAATGTAGGCATCATCATACTGTTTACTGCTTTGGTACAATAAAGCGGATAAATAAAAAGTATAAGCATTTTGAAAGCCATTTTTAACGTCTCGGGTAACCTTACTCATACTTGGATAATGCTGCTGCGCTTCTTTTGTAGCGGAATCTAGCGCTGCCTGATTTTGAATAAGTGCGTCTACTTGTACTTTATTAGCCCGCCTAACTTCAACTAATGCACCTTCAACATCATTTTTATATACGTAATTAAGCGCTTTATAACTATGCAGCATGCTCATTTCATAAGGGGCGGGTATATAAGTAATAGCCGAGTCGTTGGTAAATAAAGCATTACTTTGTTCAAGCCCACTACTGAGCTGAACTTTGGCAGCCTCGCGCTTGTTTTGTACTTGTTGATAAACGTTTTCAAATTGGCTTTGCGCATCGGTTTGCATATTAGCTAAGTCGGCAAGGCGCGCTTGCTCTAATTGATTAAGTAAGTAGCTACTGTGCATACTACTATTTTTAGCAATAAGCGACTGCGCTTGCGCTATGTTGTTACTCTCTATTGCTTGTCTTACAGGGGATACTTGAGTCGCATAGTCATTAAATAGATCGCTAAATCCTATGGTACTACAACCACTTAAAATAAAACAAAAACTAAATATTAAGCTACGGCGCACTGAGCACTCCTTTAAATTTACTTAATAAGATTAACATACACTCATTAAAAAAATATGTGAAATATTGTAAAAAAGCGTAGCATAACTGCCGAGCAGTGAACGAAGCGTTAATCGTATTAATATTGTAATGTTATTATAATAACTAAATCTAAAAATCATTAAATTAGCAGTGTTAACTGTACTTATTTTAGCTAAGGATTGTTTTTGAAAACAACGTTGTACACTTTAAGTGCTTTAATTGCGTTTGCCGCTAACTCTTTATTGTGCAGAATGGCGCTCGCACAAGGGTATATAGATGCATGGAACTTTACTGTTATTCGCTTACTTAGCGGGGCTGTATGTTTAGCCATTATTATGCTGCTTTATACTAATACTACAAAACGTAACGGTACGTTTAATAGCGAAATATTAAAAGATACAGGAAGTTGGCGAAGTAGTATTAGTTTGCTTGTTTATGCATTGTGTTTTTCTATCGCGTATATAGAGCTTGATACCGGCACTGGTGCACTTATTTTATTTTCCGCGGTACAACTTACTATGATTGGCTGGGGAATTTATAAAAAAGAGCAATTGAGTCTATTACAATGGTTGGCATTTATAAGCGCTTTTGCCGGTTTTGTTTATTTAATGTTGCCCTCTGCAGCAATACCTTCATTATTTGGAGCGACCCTTATGGCCATTAGTGGCATAGCGTGGGGTGTGTATAGTATACGAGGCAAAGCTTGTATATCACCACTGAGAACCTCTGCATTTAACTTTATTCGCAGCTTAGTTGCTTTGCCTATATTGCTAATAATAGGTATGGGTTATATAAAAAGTATCCGCATAGAAGGAGTGTTACTTGCATGTGCCAGTGGCGCAATAGCTTCAGGTATTGGTTACAGTATTTGGTATACGGCAATGCCAAAATTAAAAAGCACCCAAGCAGCAGTGGTGCAGCTATGTGTACCTGTGCTTGCTGCCATTGCGGGCGTGGTGTTTTTATCTGAGCAGTTAACCGTGCAATTTATAGTTGCCAGCAGTGTTATTTTGGGGGCAGTGCTGGTATTTACGCTCAATAAAAAACAGCCCTGTTAAACAGGGCTAACGTTTATTATAAAGCGCTCATAAAGCATGGGTAAGTTGGCTAAAATAGCCTCTTTGGCTAATAGGTCACTATTACTTATACACTCATGCAGTACTTGCAGACTAAGCATATTAACCAGTAATTGCGACTGCTTAATATGGCTAATATGCCAAAGCTCGGGGGCTACACCACCTAAGTCATGCTGATAAGGCCGATAAAACCCAAATAGTGCTAAGTTAGCATCTAGCCAGTCGCTCAGTGGAGCAAATGGGCCGCTTTGTTGATATTCATCGGGCGTGAGTTGCAACTGGTAATCATCACTCACTGCCGCTTTATCAAACACATCTAAATCGGTCCCTAAATGATGCCTACTTGCGCCAGGCAGTGCAGAGTAGAGCATAATGGCAATACATTTATCTATATCGCTTAAGTTATCTAATTCAACAACTTGCTGTTGTTTATTATAAACAGGGCGTGCACCTGAAAATTTAGCGTTAAAAATAGCCGCTTGGCGGTTAAAGTCACGAAAGCTGGAAGCTATTGTAAGCTCAAACCCTGCTGCTTTGGCGGCACTTTGCAGTGCTAAAAAATCATTAACGATATTGCAGTGCAAACGATGATTTTGAATTTGGGTTAAATGCGTATCACTTTGTCCTGTAATACACATTGTGGTTATTTTTTTTGAGTTCATTACGTTAGTAGGTTTTCTAAAATTTGCTCGTAAATATCGCACAGTGCAATTAAGTCATCGGTACTTACACATTCATCTACTTTATGAATAGTGGCATTGCGCGGGCCAAGCTCAATTACTTTAGCGCCGGTTTGAGCAATAAAACGCCCATCTGATGTACCGCCAGTCGTTTCTAGATTTGTTGTTAAACCGGTTACCGATTTAATTGCCTTTACTGTGGCGTCAACCAGTGGGCCATGCTCTGTTAAAAACGGTTGGCCGTTTACAATCCAGCTTAATTCATAATTTAAATTATGCTGCTGTAAAATAGCGTTAACGCGTTGTTGTAATTGCGTATGAGTAACTTCAGTACTAAACCTAAAGTTAAACTGTACTTCTAACTCCCCGGGGATCACATTACCGGCCCCAGTGCCGCCATTTATATTTGAAATTTGAAAACTAGTGGCGGGAAAGTACTCGTTACCGTGATCCCATACTGTTTGGCTTAGCTCAGTGAGTGCAGGGGTAGTTAAATGAATAGGGTTTTGCGCTAACTGCGGGTATGCCACATGCCCTTGTATACCTTTAACAGTTAAAAAGCCGGTCAGTGAGCCTCGGCGTCCATTTTTAACTACATCGCCTAATACATCACGAGATGAAGGCTCGCCAACTAAACACATATCTATTTTTTCACCGCGAGCTTCAAGGGTGTCAATTACCCGAGTAGTGCCGTTTATAAATGGGCCTTCTTCATCTGAAGTAATTAAAAAAGAAATAGAGCCTTTATGATCTGGGTGCTTTGTTACAAAACGTTCAGTAGCAACCAGCATAGCAGCCAATGAGCCTTTCATATCGGCTGCACCGCGCCCGTGTAATAAACCATTTTCAACTAGGCCAGAAAATGGTGGGTACTGCCAGTTTTTCTCAGGGCCTGTGGGGACTACATCGGTGTGCCCGGCAAAACAAAAATGTGGCGATTGCGTCCCTTTGCGTGCCCAAGTATTTAAGGTATCGGTAAAAAATAACGATTCGATGTTAAAGCCAACTGCTTGCAATCTATCGTTCATCATTTGCTGGCAGCCAGCATCTTCAGGTGTTACTGATTCGCGTTGTATTAAGGCTTGCGCTAGAGCGATTACGTCATTTGTCATTATTTAAAAATCTCATCGTATTGTGCTGCTTTAAAACCTAAGTGGTACTCGTTATTATTAACCAGTACAGGGCGTTTTATCATTGCAGGCTGCTCAACTAATAACGGTATCGCTTTTTCTTTAGTTAAGCTTTGTTTTTCATCATCGCTTAAAGCGCGATAAGTGGTGCCACGCTTGTTTACAAGCTGCTCCCAATCAAGTTTATCAGCAAAGTTGCTAACCATACTCTCGTTTACGCCATCTTTGCGATAGTCATGAAAAGTAAACTCAATGTTGTTATCGGTTAAGTATTTTTTAGCTTTTTTTATAGTGTCGCAATTGCTTATGCCGTAAAGGGTGATCATAAATCTACTTCTTTTTAATAATAGTTAATAAAGTATCGACACCCGCATTTACCTGCAAGTGTGAAAAGTGAAATGTACCTAGGCTGTGGCCATTGAGCAAAATTAAACTTGCTAGCATAGGTGTATCAAGTTCGCGTAAATCAAAATAAGCAAGGCGTTGGCCTTTACTTATTTTGCTACCATTTAACTGAGCTATGTGGGTATGGGTAATGTGTTGCGAGCTCGCAATAGTTAAATTAATCAGTACTTTTAGGCCGTTTTTAGCTTGTAAAATAAATTCGGTGCCGGCATTTTTTGCCTGCAGCAAAGTGCCGTCAAACGGGGCTAATATTTTATGGTTGCTTAGCTGTACCATAATACCTGGGCCTAATGTGCCAAAGCGAAAAAGTGGTTCGGGGTGTTCGTTAAGTGCTATTACTTTTCCTGAAAATGGGCTAGTAATATTAATGGCATGACGAGGTAATTTATTCTGAGCTAAATAATCTATTGTTTGCGGTTTCATAAGTCACTCAAAAATTACGTTATAGCCATCTTTTTTCAAAGCGGTAATAGCTAAATCTACGGTGTGTTTTTTTACTAATATATAATCGGTATCGACTGTACTATGCAATTGTAATGCTTTTTTTGACATTAAAAGCCCGACGAACAGCAATAACTATAAGGTTATAGTATAGATCATTAACCTTAAATTAAAGTAGTAACAGCAACTAAGCTAGTTGTGGTTACGTTAGCAAAAGTGAGGTTAATTATGTTGTCCACATTTTCTGTGGGTAACTGTGGGAATTGTGGCGTATAAGTGGCTTAACGTACTGATTATAATGTTTAAAATTATTAGTTTAGAAAAGATCCATTTAGCACTTAACAGCGTATGTATTAATATTGAGACGAAACCTGTTCAAACAAAAGGCCTTAAAGTATGAGTGATTTTTTACTCGTTTAGTGCGTTTTTATGAAAATTCCATATAAAATAATTTGTGTTACACTATCATGATAACAACCAATGTTATTGGTAGTGTTGATATTATGTATGAGGAGTCATGATGCAAAAAAGTGTGATGTCGCAAGTACAAATAGGGCGTGTGTACGCTAAAAAATGGCCAATGCGAAAAGAATTAGCTCCTTTGTTTGCTGAGTTTAAAGTAATAAAGGCGACAGAGTTGGCGATTACGGTAATGCCAATATTAGCCATGCTAACGTTATTTTTTCAGTTAAATTATCTTGGCTCTGACTTTTTACCGCAAGCAATTGCAAGTGCGCTTTTTTTTATATCGCTCCCTTTACAAGGTTTGTTATGGTTAGGAAAACGAGCGCAAACCGAGTTAGAGCCCGCCATGCAACGTTGGTATAACGAGCTTTATGCTAAAATGGTGGCTAATGGCTATCAAGCACAGCGTAGCGAAAAAAAGCCCCGTTACTTGGAGCTTGAAGAATTACTTAATGATATGTTTGATAAAATGGACAAAACGTTCACTAAAGAGCAATTTTAAGCGCCTGTTGCCTTTATATGTGCGCAACAGCTATGCTTTTATCTCTTGTGAATTGTGTAATATAAAACGATAAGGTGACATTATGTTCACCTTTTTCTTCGAGTGCTAACCAGTGCTCGGGTCTGAACTTCCACGCGAATGGTGTCATCATTATTAAGTTTTTAACGTCGCTAAAGTTTAAGGTAACTTGCTCAGTGATGAGTGTTTGCGATGTTTGTGTAAACATTGCAGGTACTTCTATTTGTGTATGTTCATTAACACTTGAGTAAATATACTCTTTTAACTCTTTTAAATGCTGAGGTCCGGGGCTTGCCACTACGAGTGTTGAACCGGGTTTAGCAAGTCTTGCTAGTTCTTGAGTAAATAATGGTGCGAATACACTGACCAATACATCGGCAAAGTAGCTTTTAAAAGGGGCTTGGCTAATGGATGCCACGCTAAAGTAACAATTGCTGTAGCGTTTTGCCGCATATTTTACCGCCGCCTTCGATATATCAACCCCGTACACAGTAGCTTGGGTATTACTAGCTAAAGCTTGGGTATAAAATCCTTCACCACACCCTAAGTCAATAATATTATTAGCTGCTATATTACTAATAATTTGGCCAAGTTCGTGCTGTAAAAAGGCATAATAGTTGCGCTCTAAAAAAGCGCGCCTAGCTTGCACCATTTCTAATGAGTCACCAGGTTGTTTTGAGTTTTTTTGCTGTACAGGCAATAAATTTACATAGCCTTCTTTTGCAAAGTCAAAACTATGGTTGTTTTCACAGCGAAGCATATTAGCTGTTTTTATTAGTAAGTTGCTACACAGTGGGCAGCTATATTCAAGACTCATGAGCCTAGGTAGTCCTTATCGTAAAAAGTTTTTACCCAATGTGGGCGATAAGTGATCATAATTGTAATAGCCATACCGTTTAACATGGCTTCTGGCAGCCAAATAATAGCGCTTAAGTAAACGTAATTATCTGCTAATTGTTGCCAGCTATATTGACCAATAGCAAGATAAAATAATGCCCCTAAAGCTATTTTTATACAGGCGATAAACCCAGCCGTAATAAACGCACATACAAATATATAAACAAAAAAGTGGCGCGGTAAATACTGATAACTAACAATAAAAGCCAAGTAGCTCAATAAAATAGGAATAAATGCGCCAATAAGCAATTGCACTGGCAGTAACTCAAACTCAATTAAACCAAATGCGGCTAATAGCGCCGTTGCCAGAACACTACTTAAAATAGTTAAACGCCAACCGAGTATAAGTGTAGCTGCAGTAATACCTAAAATATGTAAATCAAGGCCCGTTAAAATACCAGCTTTAATGCGCCATAAAACAGCAAACACCAACGCACATGCAAGTACTCCTGTTTGGCGTATGGGTACATTGTAGAGTGCTTTATAGGTCGCTTTATCAATACTAAATAAGCTTATAGCGATTACAAGGGCCCAAAGTAGCCCTTGCATTGGGAGGCTAAGCATAGGGTTATTTAAATTCAGACCAAATAGGGGCATGATCCGATGGCTTTTCGATGCCACGTAATTCGTAATCTATACCTGTGTCTATACAACGCGCGGCTAGCTCATGTGTTGCAAGTACAACATCAATTCGTAGGCCACGGTTATCTAAAAACCCTTTTGAGCGGTAGTCAAACCACGAGTATTGATCGCTGGTTTCTGGGTTTTGCTCTCTAAAGGTGTCTTTAAAGCCCCAATTAAGTAATGTTGCCAGCCATTCACGCTCTATCGGTTGAAAAGAACATTTACCGGTTTTTAACCAACGTTTAGCATTTACTTCGCCAATACCTATATCTAGGTTGGTAGGTGAAATATTAATATCGCCCATTACAATCACGTCTTCATCAGGGGTATGATTTGTTTGCAGGTGGGTCATTAAATCTTTATAAAACTGACGTTTATACGGGAACTTGGTTTCGTGATTAATGTTTTCACCTTGCGGGAAATAACCATTCATTACCGTTAAATCACGGCCATTGTCTTGCTCTACGGTAACACTGATCATGCGTTTTTGTGATTCTTCAGTATCAGTGGCAAAGCCTTTAAATACCGATTTAGGTTCTTTTTTGCATAACATAGCTACGCCGTAATGGGCTTTTTGGCCATGATAATAAACGTGATATCCCATTTTTTGTACATCTTCTAGTGGGAATGCCTCGTCATGAACTTTAATTTCTTGTAGGCCAATAATATCGGGTTGATGTTTGTCGATAATAGCTTGTAATTGATGAAGACGCGCACGCAGACCATTGATATTGAAAGAAATCACTTTCATAGCATATACCTTAAAATTGGTTCTATATAATGCGTTAAATTATATCAGTAAATACACTTACATAACACGCCCGAAACAAGGAAGTTATTGGCTGAACTTTTAAGTGTAAAAACACTCGCTGTAATGTCCGGTATTACACCAATATTTTGTGCAAAAATTACAAGGCATGAAGCAAAGCTTTCATTACTATAATGCGCTACGTTAGTTTTTTTATTTATGCTTTTGTTGTAACCAATTGATTTTAAGGGGTTAGTGTTTTTGGCATTTAACTTGTATTAGTTAAAGTGACATTAATTAACTACAAGGATACGTCTTATGAAAAAGTTAACATTAGCCTCTACTATTTTAGCAACGTTAAGCTTAGCAGCTTGTGCGTCTAACCAAGGGTTAGACAAAATTGATAGTGACTTTGCAAGTTTAGATAACGATAGTGATGGTTTTATTTCGAAAGTTGAAGCCGATGACGATAATATTTGGCAACACTTTTCAAATATTGATACAAATATGGATAATCAAATAAGTCGCAATGAATTTAATGCGTACATGCAATTAAATACCGGAAAAGTTGCCACAGACAGTGAAGTAAGCGAATCAGCATTTAAAGCGGATATTACTAAATTTGATAAAATACAAAGCAGTTTCTCGAGTTTAGATAACGATAAAAGTGGCTATATTTCGGTTGAAGAAGCAGACGATGATGATATTTCAAATCACTTTGGCTATATGGATGTAAATAAAGACAAGCGTGTTAGCAAACGTGAATTTGTAACTTACATAAAAAAATATGGCAATACAGTCGCTGAAGACGACGCACTTAAAAGCGCCAATAACAGCTAAGCACACCATTTTAAAGTGTGAGGAAGGAGCCAGTGCTGTGCACTGGCTTTTTTTGTGGCTTTGATTTACTAAATTGCTCGATATGTTTTCCTACTTTGCTGTAGTTCTGGCATAATAGTTGGCTGTGTGTGTTTATTAGTTTAAGAGCGTTTATGGTGGGTCGGCGAGTTAGTGATGAGCAATTAATTGAGATCATTGAAGCGGCGATTTTTGTTGCTGACAAACCATTAAGTAAACGTCATCTAAAGGATGTTGTTTTAGCCGATTTAGCAATATCTATGGTGCGTATAAACGATGCAATAATAGCAATACAAACACATTTTCAGACCCGTGGTATTCGTTTGGTAGAAGTAGGCAGTGGTTATCGTTTTCAGGCATGTAGTAGCTTAAGCCCTTGGCTAAGTAATTTATGGCAAGAACGCGCGCCCAAATATTCGCGTGCTTTGCTCGAAACATTATCGCTAATTGCTTATAGGCAGCCAATTACACGCGCCGAAATTGAACAAGTGCGTGGTGTTACTACGGGGTCAAATATTATTAAAACACTACTCGAAAGAGAGTGGGTTAAAGTGGTAGGCCACAAAGAAGTGCCGGGTAAGCCGGCGCTATATGCGACTACTAAACAATTTTTAGATTATTTTTCGATAACAGGTTTAGATAATTTACCTGCCTTGCCAGAGCAACAGCAAAGTAAAATTAACCAGTTATTAAGTGATCCTTCTGTGAGAGAACCATCCGAATGAGTGTTATACAAGGTGAAAAGTTACAAAAAGTCCTAGCCCGTGCTGGCGTAGGCTCACGCCGTGAAATGGAAAAATACATTGATGCAAACCGCGTTAGCGTTAACGGCAAAGTGGCTAAATTAGGCGATCGTGTTGAAGAAACAGATTCAATTCGCGTTGATGGCCATACAGTAAAAATTGAAGAAAAAGCGGATAGAATTTGTCGCGTAATTATGTATAACAAGCCTGAAGGTGAGTTAAGCACGCGTAAAGATCCTGAAGGTCGTCGTACTGTATTTGACCGACTCCCTCGTATTGATGGCGAGCGCTGGATTGCGGTTGGCCGATTAGATATTAATACCGCAGGCTTGATGCTATTTACTAACGATGGTGAATTAGCAAACCGACTCATGCACCCAAGTTACGAAGTTGAACGTGAATACTCAGCCCGTGTATTTGGTGAAGTAACCAAAGAAACCATTAAAAATTTAACCCGTGGTGTTGAACTTGAAGATGGCCCAGCAAAGTTTCTAACGGTTAATCCTATGGGCGGCGAAGGTATAAACCGTTGGTACAATGTAACGCTTAATGAAGGACGTAACCGAGAAGTTCGTCGTTTATGGCAATCACAAGAGGTGGAAGTTTCTCGCCTGATCCGTATTCGTTACGGTAAGTTAGAGCTGGATAAGCGCGTACCACAAGGTGGTTGGATTGAATACGATTTAGACACAGTAAACTATTTACGTAAAACAGTTAAGTTAGGGCGTGAAACACAAACTAAGCTTTCTGTAATGCCTGAAAAACGCAAAGATAAGCGTGCAAAAATAAACCAAATACGTAAAGCAGTTAAAAAGCATAATCAACGTGTTAAACCAACAAAACGTAAATAGCTTATTATTTAGAAATTAAAAAAGCCGCTCAAAATTTTGAGCGGCTTTTTTGTATCTACATTAGAGTAATAGCTATTTTTTTACTTGAGCGTCAAGCGACTCGCCATTCACATTACTCGAATCATCACTCATTAAATATAAGTAAGTAGGCATTAAGTCTTCAGGTGTTGCAAGTTTATCTCGGTCTTCACCAGGATAAGCACTAGCGCGCATTGAAGTGCGTGTAGCACCAGGGTTAATACAATTAATACGTATATTGGTTTTACCTACTTCACATGCCCATGTTTGCATCATGCCCTCTACAGCAAATTTCGAAATAGCATAAGGCCCCCAAAATTCGCGACCTTTACGGCCCACGCCAGATGATGTAAATACCACGGATGCATTTTTAGATTTGCGCAGTACCGGAAACAGCGCTTTAGTGATCATAGCTTGCGCGGTGACATTAACCTTCATTATGTTTTCAAAGGTTGACGAACAAAAATGCTCAAGTGGCCCTAACGTGCCTAAAATGCCCGCATTATTTAATAAACCATCAAGACAGCCAAATTGAGACTCTATAGTGGCAGCTAGATCGCGGTAGTTTTGCTTAGTTGCGCCTTTTAAATCCATAGGGACTATTGCCGGTTGTGGATAACCTGCTTTAACAATTTCATCATAAACACATTCTAGTTTATTAGTTGTTTTGCCTAATAAAATAACAGTTGCGCCGTATTTAGCGTATGTAATTGCAGCTACTCGGCCAATTCCATCACCTGCGCCGGTGATTAAAATAACTTTATCTTTAAGTGCATTTTCAGCAGCTTGATAGGTGTTCATAAAAGTACCCATGGATGAATTTTTTTTGATTTTAACATAGCAAAACATTAAGTAATCGAATTTATTGTAAATTTAGGTGGCGAAAGTAGAAAGTTTACGTTAAGTTTAACTGGTCTAATGTCTCATTAATAAACTGATTACATTGTTTTAACTTAATATACTTAATAAACACACTATAAAAATAAGATATGTGCGGAGCCAACAATATGAAAAAAATGCTACTCTCACTCTCGGTTACAGCTGCTCTTGCAGGTTGTGGCGGCGGAGAAACGCTAGAAGATGTTAAAAACGATTCGGTTACAGTTATCCCAAAGGCGACGGTAAAGTTTGATCCCGCTAATGGGATTATATCTGTACCCAATGATTTATTAATGAGCGGTACCCAAGATGGTACTTTAAATATTCCTGGGGAGTTAAATGACGCTAATGTGTCAATTCCTCGTGCTGCTTATGCTAACCCTCAACTTGCACTAGGTGCGCTTGATGGCTGGTCTACTCAAGTTCCTTTTAAAATAGATTTAACTTTCCCACCAAATGTAAGCCTAGATGCCACCTCTGCAGGTACACCAGGTTCAGTACGTATTTTTGAAGTAATAATGGGAGCAAGTTTAACAGATGAACAATGCTCACAAGCACCTGCAGGTGCTGCCTGTAAATTAGTAGGTGAACTACAATTTGGTGTGGACTTTATCACCCAGGCATCTGGTGATGCGGTGGCGGTTATTCCACTTAAGCCATTTAAAGCCGGCAGCTCTTATATTAATGTATTAACCACAGAGCTTAAAGACTCACAAGGGCGTGCTATTGAGCCGTCATCTACTTACGCTACAGTAAAACAAGAAGCGCCGTTAATTACGCCATCACAACTAGCGCTACAGGGGGCTGTTAATAGCTACGAAAATGTGGTTGTTAGTTCAGGCAATATTACTAAAGATGAAATTATTTTTTCTGCTGCAATGACCATGCAATCGGCAGGCCCTGTGCTTGGTACAATTAAAAAGTTATTAGCAGCGAGCCTGCAAAATCCAAATTTACCGACACCAGCAATTACTGTACCCACTCAGCCAATGGTAAATGTACAGCAAGTATTTCAATCACAAGGTGTTACTGTTAGTGATGCCTTTCAAGGTGTGCAATACCAAAAAGGTAGCATTATGTTACCTATGTATTTAGGTACGCCTACAGGTAAAGAAATTAGCGATTTAAACGACACTTATTGGCAAGGCATGTGTGATAACGCAGTTGTTGTATTGGGTTATAAAGCACAAGCAGGTGCTGCATTTCCTACTGATCCAATTAGTGAAAATGACGGCGCATGTGCCGCATTAAGCGGTGGTAAATTACGTGATTTAGGGTTAGATAGCACGCGTCATTTAACCAAATATAATTCAATTCCTAAAGTGCAAAGTATGGCCAATGTGCCAGTGCAAGTGACTAAACCTATTTTGCCTATAATTAATGGTGTGCGCGCAAGTTTACAATTAGCACCTATTGCTATGCCTGAAAGTGGCTGGCCTGTGGTTATTATGCAGCACGGTATTACTACCAATAAAGAAACCATGCTGACATTAACGGCGCAGCTTTCTATTCAGGGTTTTGCCACAATTGCAATTGATCACCCGCGCCATGGCGAGCGAGGAATTGACGTAGATGCAGACGGTAACGATGACTTTAATGCAACCACAGGTTCAGTACTTAGTTATATGAACCTAAGCTCACTGCTTGTTGCCCGTGATAGTTTACGTCAATCAAGCGCAGATTTATTAGGGTTGCGTCTTGGCCTAAACTTTATTAATGATACAAGTATAAACAGTAAAGATGTGAGCTATGTTGGTCACTCACTGGGTTCAATTGTAGCGCCGGCGTTTATTGCCCAAGCAAATAGCCCAATGGCTGAAACACTTGATCCACTGTTTAACGTTAATACAGTTGCGCTTGCAAGTGGCGGCGGTGGTATTGCCAGTTTCTTATTAGAATCACCTGCGTTTGGCCCATTTATTCAAGGCTCGGTGTTATCACAAGCAGGTACAACCGAAGCAACGGAATTTAATGCATTTTTACAAGGTGATGCAATTTCTAACTGCGGTGTATTACTGCCAAATATGCAAGATTTCCTATCATGTGGTTACACCGAATATGCAACGGCTTTAACTATGGCTGGCGAAACGGGTAAGCTGGCAAATATTAAAGGCGTAATGACACAATTTGCTTTTGCAGCACAAACTGCACTAGATAGTGGCGACCCAACTAATTATGCCGCAACCGTTAAAGCACTCGAAACGCCTGTATATATGAACGTGGTAGTGGGCGATGGCGCAGGCAATAAGCCAGACCAAGTTATACCTCCAAGTGTTGCTAGCAATCCGCTTGCAGGTAGTTTACCACTGGCCAACTTTATGGGCTTAGAAACAGTGAGCACATCACAAGCACCTAGTGCCACGCCGTCTAGCTATTTAGTTAAATTTACAAAAGGGCATCATGGTTCAGTATTAACACCAGCGCCTAGTGAAGAGGCGGGATCGGATGCTGCAGGTAGCTTTGCTGCTAACTCTGAAATGCAATTGCAAATTGCAACTTACTTAGCCGCTCGTGGTCGTTTGTTGTTAATTACAAATAGTGATGTTGTGACCGATTAATAGCTTACAACGCAATTAAGTAACCAAAGCCACTGTTTAGTGGCTTTTTTTTGTTAAAAAGCATGCTAAATTAGCTGAAATTTATAAATGGAGAAAAGTGTTGGAATTTTTATACGAATACGGTTTGTTTTTCGCTAAAACGGTTACTTTTGTTATTGCTATAGCCATCATTTTAATGCTGATAGTTGGCGCGGCAGTTAAGCCAAAAGCTAAAAAGGGTGAAATACAAATAGATAATATTTCTGAGCAACTAGATAATATTAAACAAAGCTTTTTACACAATACTTTAGGTAAAAAAGAACTTAAAGCACATCAAAAAAAGCTTAAGGCAGATAATAAAAAAAATGACAGTAAAGAGCCAAAACCGCGATTATATGTGGTTGACTTTATAGGCAGTATGGATGCACATGAAGTAGAGAGTTTAAGAGAGGAAATAACTGCTATTATTTCTATTGCTGATGCGAGTAAAGATAAAGTACTTATTCGCTTAGAAAGTGGTGGCGGAGTAGTGCATGGTTATGGACTTGCAGCTTCACAGTTACAGCGCATTAAAAATGCAGGTATACCTTTGAGTGTTGCTATAGATAAAGTAGCAGCAAGCGGTGGTTATATGATGGCCTGTGTTGCTGATGAAATTATTGCAGCGCCATTTGCTATTGTAGGCTCGATTGGCGTAATAGCGCAAATACCTAACTTTAATAAAGTATTAAAGAAAAACGATGTTGAATTTGAGCAAATTACTGCGGGGGAGTTTAAACGTACTCTTACTTTATTTGGTGAGAACACCGATAAAGCGCGTGAAAAGTTTCGTGAAGAAATTGAGCAAACTCATGGCTTATTCAAAACTTTCGTAAGCACGCAGCGCCCAAGTTTAGATATAAGCTCAGTGGCTACAGGTGAGCATTGGTTTGCAACTCAAGCAATAGAGAAAGGCTTGGTGGATGTTATAAAAACCAGTGATGATGCTTTGCTTGAACAACAAGATGAGCGTCAAATTTATAAGATTAAATATAAGATTAAAAAAGGTTTAAGTGACAAGTTAGCACTTGGCTTTAGTAGTGCAGTTAATAAGGCAGGGGTTAATTTAGTTTCTAAGTTTAAATCATTAAATCCATAAATAGTGGATTACTTTAAGCTTAATTAGCTTTGGCCAATAAAAAACCCTTGAATTAATCAAGGGTTTTTTAATGCGAAGTTATTTACTAATTCATAGATTTACTTATGTTTTCTAAATCTTTCGCTGCATTTGGGTCATTATAAATAGACTCATCTAGCTGACCTTCAGATTTAGCAACCACACAGGTAACCATACAGTCACCCGTAATATTAACTGCAGTGCGGGTCATATCTAGCAATCTATCTACACCAATAATTATTGCAATACCCTCTACTGGTAGGCCTACTTGATTAAGTACCATTGCTAACATAATTAAGCCAACACCCGGTACGCCGGCCGTGCCAACAGACGCTAACGTAGCCGTTAAAATTACCATTAAGTAATCAGAAATGGTTAAATCAACACTAAACACTTGTGCAATAAATACAGTGGCAACCCCTTGCATAATGGCAGTGCCATCCATGTTTATGGTTGCACCTAGCGGAATAGTAAATGAAGCAACAGAGTTATTAACCCCGAGTTTTTTAGTGGCTGTTTCAAGAGTAATTGGCATAGTTGCACTTGAACTTGAAGTACTAAAACCAAACAAACAGGCGTGTTTCATTTTCTTTAAAAAAGTTACAGGGTTTAAACCAGTCAATAGTTTTAATAACAAACTGTAATTTACAAACGCATGTAATAATAAAGCGGCAACCACTACAAAAAAGTACTTAGCCAAGCTAACAATTAAGTTTAACTCTATGGTAGTAAATAACTTTGCCATTAAGAAAAACACCCCGTAAGGCGCAACGTTCATTAACAAAGTAACTAGTTTTAAAATTACCGTATTAAGGTCTTCAAAAACCACCGCTACGCGTTTTCCTGCATTACCACTAAGTGCCATAGCAATACCAAACAGTAATGCGAAAACAATAACTTGAAGCATATTACCTTTTGCCATAGCTTCAAAAGGGTTGGTTGGAAACATATCTATAATAACGCGCGCTAAGGTAGGTGCCTCAGATACGTCGTAACTTGCATCTGTTGGCAAGTCAATACCTACGCCAGGGCTAAACAGTAAAGCCAAAGTAATAGCCAGAGTAATAGCTAAGGCTGTGGTAATTAAATATAAACCAATTGATTTACCACCCAAACTGCCTAATTTTTTAGGATCGCTTAAGCTACATGTGCCACACACTAAAGATACAAATACTAAAGGAACAACCAGCATTTTTAAGCTGGCAATAAATATTTGCCCACCAATGTGAAAAATTCCATCAACAAAAAAAGCTTTAATTGGCAAAGAGAATAACCCAAGTGGTATTAGGTAATCGTCTTCACCAGCTAATATAGCTTGAAATAAAAAGCCTACGGCAATACCTAATGCCATGCCTATCATTATGCGAGTTGTTAAGCTCATTGAACGTATTTTCGACATATTTCCAATCTATTTTTTATAAATTTGGCACAGCCTACCAGCATGTAAATATTTATACAGAAAAATTTATTAATAATTTAAATTTTTTTATCAAAGAAAGTATCAAAAAACTGTGATTTTAGACTAAGTTATAGGTTAACATGAGGTAAACAATACAAAGTTAATAATAATAACGCTAGGGAGAGGTTTATGCCTTTAACACGACTGCTAAGCATTATGATGCTCAGCTTTTTTATCACAGCTTGTGGTGGTGGTGGCTCACTTGAAAAGGAGGGCAGTATAGGTGATGGTAACGGAGGAACAACACCTGATGTACCCACCTACACCGTTACGCTTCAAGGCTACTCCCAAGAGGATGGCAGCGCATCGAATACTGTTACAGCGGCCTCTGCGCTAGATTTACGGGCTACACTAAAACGAGATGGTGAAGTGGTTGCCGGTAAACGAATTACTTTTACCCTTGTTGACGATATTGGTGATTTGAATCCTTTGTCAGCACTTACACAAAATGATGGTATTGCTACCGTGGAATTAACTGCAGGCGTAGATGCCGGAGCTGGTGAAGTTACTGCGTCATACATTGTTGATGGTGAGAGTTATGAGGGGACCTTTGCTTTTCAATCAACAGGAGGTCAGGGCGACGATACTGGCGTGTCTGGTTCCACCACGCTAACGGTTAATATTGTTGATAAGATAGGTGAAAAGTTTTCAGACACTAATCCAGTCACTGCAATTAATCCAGGCACAGTAATAGCTACGTTACAAAATGATGGCGTTGCACTTAGTGAACAACTGATCACGTTTACAACTAAGTTTACTGGCAAAATCACTCCAGATCTTGGTACTGCGATTACAAATAGCGCAGGCGAAGCACGTGTAACACTCTCTAGTGGTAATTTTAAAGGAGCTGGCCAAGTTGTTGCTAGTTATACATCAAGTAATTCAGCTTCAGTAAGTAATACAGCCGTTTTTTATTCATCGGGTGACTCTGCCCCAATTAATTTGGCACGCTTTTCGGTATCGGTTAAATTATTAACCGGATGTTTGCCTGGCTGGGATGATAATCGAGATGCGGTTAAACTCGATCCAACTCAAGTTTCATCTGGATGTACAATAGCGAATACTATTTCATCTTCTGAGTTAGGTGAGTTATTTATAGAGGTAACAGATGAGCAAAGTGGCGAAGGTACTAAGAGTTCACTAGTAAATATTTCGACTAACTTAGGGTCAGTATTGCCCTCTTCTGGTACAGCACTTACCGATAATTTTGGTGTTGCATTACTTAAATTACAACCAGGAAATACAGGCGGTGCAGGAACTGTAACAGCGAGATCGTTAGGTGAAAGTGCAGCCATTAACTTTGCAGTAGGGATTGCAGATTTAACCCTTGAGGTTAACAACGGTTTAAATAAAGATGCTGCTGGAAATGTTATTCCTTTAAAAGCAGGCGGCAGTACAGTTATCGAAGTAACACTGCGTGATGAAGCAGGCAATTTATATTTAACCCCGACGGATGTTGAGTTTAGTTCAACTTGTGTTATTAGTGGTCAGTCAGTAATAGACGCCTCGGTTAAATCTTCTGGTGGTATCGCGACCTCCACGTATCGTGCAACAGGCTGTAGCATTGATGACGATATTAATATCACGGTAGAAACTGGCGGTAAAAACTTTACTATAGCGACGACTATCCCAGTAGAAACCTCAGCGGTGCAGTCAATTCAATTTGTTGATGTAAGTGAAACATTTATAGCGCTTCCTCCGGGTGAAGGCGGTGCGCCAACACAATCTATTGTTAAATTTAAATTGTTAGATGCAGACGGCATTGTATCAACACAACAACGTATCGATTTTAAACTAACCGATTCAATTGGTGCTGCTAAGTTAACATCGTTAAGTGGCAACACAGATAGTAATGGCTTTGTCCAAACTACTGTAACGTCAGGTATAGTTCCAGGCCCGTTAGTTGTTAAAGCCTGTTACATTTCTAAAGTTGATGTAAGCAATTTACCTGCAGGTGATGATTTAACCTGTTGGGTTGATGATTTTGAACTTTGCCAAACGGATCCAAATAATGCAATTTGTCCGGAAGGTACACTTAACTTAGTACCACTATCGGAGCAAATTAGCTCAGTTTCATCACAATTAACTTTGGCATCTGGAGTAACTGATCAAAATAGTTTTGATGCGAGCCCAGTTATATTCAATACAAATTCATTAAATTATAATGGCGTAACTACTGATATTACGGTGTTTTTTGGTGACCAGTTTAATAACTATAATGGCGACGGTGTTGAAGCCACCATTTTAGCAGAAGCCGGCGTTATAGGCTCATCAAGTAATGAAGTTACCTGTAAAACAAATGATGCGACCTGTGTTGTTACTTGGCGATCACAAGGCGACCGCCCTTTTTATGAAAAGAAATGGGGTAATCGTATTGGCGAAATTGACAACGATCCTTCAACAACAGAAGGAATTAACCCAAAAACAGGGTTAATAAACTGTGACCCTTACTTTGGCTCTGCAGCGCCGTGTATTAATGGTATTAAGCGCGCTAAAAATAGTCCCGATGGTGTTGTTATGGGTGGTCGCGTGAGCATTCTGGCTGTTACAAAAGGTCAAGAAAACTTTGTTGATGAAGAGTCAACAGCGACAGTGCAACGCAGAAATGGCTTATTTGATATCGGTGAATACTATGCAAGTTACGACTTACCAGAAGCGTTTATTGACCATAATGAAAATGCCTCGTTCGATAAAGTTAATTGCGGTGACGCTAATGATCCAGCAAGTGATGCGTGTTCAGAACTCAATTCACGTGGCGGCCATAACGAAACTTGGCGTGACCTAAATAATGACGGAATTTATAATTTAGCCGATGGTAAATACAATGGTTTACTATGTAGTGAAGCGGCTAGTACGGCAGGCGAATGTTCACGCGAATTGATTGAAGTACGCAAGCAGTTTGAGCTAGTAATGTCAGGCGATGATCCATATTTGCGTTTTTCAGTATTAAAAACTAACAATATATTGCCAGCGCCTTATCAAGTTTATGTGCCGGCAGATTGTTCCGCTTCTATTGCGGGTAATTTCGAAACCTCAGATACCATAGAGCGTTGTGATGTTGATGCAATCGATTTATCTACGGTGAGTGTCGATAATCCGGCATACGATGGGACCGATCCTTCAGTACCAGAGAAAGTAGATATTGGTTTAGGCGGCATCACAGTTCGTATCCATTATACTGACGAATTTGGTAATCCATTACCAGCAGGTACAACTATTTCGCTTTCAACTACTAATGGTGACTTATCCATCATTGAAAGTAGTGATGTGGTTCCGAATACTAACCGCGATACGCCAATGTATTCAGATGTTAGGATTTCACGAGAAGCCGATGGTAACGATAAGTTTGATGGCATACTATCTATAGCATTCGAGTTCAAAACTCAGTCGGGTAGTACTAAAACAGTTAAAAAAGGTATCGCGATATTTGACAGTAAATAAAAACTAAATTGAAAAATGCCAACCATAAGGTTGGCATTTTTTGTTTCTATTCTATATATTCCCCATCAATTACTCTAAAAACACCTGTTTGTTTAAATTAAACGCAGAAATTGTTCGTTTATTCGCTTAAAGCTGAAAAGTTTGTATTAAAAGCTTGTAACAATTAGTGTTTGTAGATATACCTATAAATATTCGTGCCGCTTATGTCGGCTAAACACATTTTAAAAAACTTGGTTAGAAATAGGCAACTATGGGCAAATCGCTAGTAATTGTAGAGTCACCTGCTAAGGCTAAAACAATTAATAAATATTTAGGTAATGACTTCATCGTAAAGTCCAGTATTGGACACGTGCGAGATTTACCTACTTCAGGTTCTGGAAAAAACAAAGTGCCAGCGACTAAAACGCCGGCTGAAGTGCGTAAATTACCACCTGAAGAGAAAGCAGCGTATAAAAAGCAACGAGACTATTCTAACTTAGTCGCGCGTATGGGCATTGACCCTGATAAAGGCTGGGAACCACATTACGAAATACTGCCAGGAAAAGAAAAGGTAGTACAAGAGCTTAAAAAGCTTGCCGAAAACGCTGACCAAATATATCTCGCAACGGATTTGGATAGAGAAGGGGAAGCAATTGCTTGGCACCTTCAAGAAATTATTGGCGGTGAACCTGCAAAATATAAGCGTGTAGTTTTTAACGAAATTACAAAAAACGCAATTCAGCAAGCATTCGAAACACCTGGTGAGCTTAATACCGATATGGTATATGCGCAGCAAACACGTCGTTTTTTAGACCGTGTTGTTGGTTTTATGGTATCTCCCTTACTGTGGGCAAAAGTGGCACGTGGACTTTCGGCTGGACGTGTACAATCGGTAGCAGTGCGCTTACTCGTTGAGCGTGAACGCGAAATTAAAGCGTTTATACCTGAAGAGTTTTGGGATATTCATGCTGACGTTAAAAATGCAGAGTCAGAGTTACGCTTAGAAGTAGCCAAACAAGCAGGCAAGCCATTTAAGCCAGTAAATGAAGCTCAGGCAAGCGCAGCAGTTAAAAGCCTTGAGAATGCAGAATATAAAGTTATAAGCGTTGACGAAAAACCAAGTAAAAGTCGCCCAAGTGCGCCTTTAATCACCTCAACTATGCAACAAGCAGCCAGTACACGTTTAGGCTATGGCGTTAAAAAAACCATGATGCTAGCGCAGCGCTTGTACGAAGGCGGTTACATTACCTATATGCGTACCGACTCAACTAATCTGTCAAAAGATGCGGTTGCTATGTGTCGCGAATATGTAACAGAGCAATTTGGTGAAAAATACTTACCTAAAGATCCTATTAATTATAGCTCAAAAGGCAATGCACAAGAGGCGCATGAAGCAATTCGTCCATCTAGTGTAACTGTGCTTTCGGGGCATATTGAAGGGGTTGATGCCGATGCTAAAAAACTATATGAGCTAATTTGGCGTCAATTTGTAGCGTGCCAAATGGTACCTGCAGAATACGACTTAACGACATTAACGGTAGCAGCAAATGACTTCCAACTAAAAGCCAAAGGCCGTGTGCTACGCTTTGATGGTTGGACTAAAGTACAGCCTGCTATTCGTAAAAAGAACGAAGAAGATCAGTCTTTACCTGCAGTAACAGTAGGCGAAACATTAACGTTAATTGAACTTGACCCTAAGCAACACTTTACTAAACCGCCAGCGCGTTTTAGCGAAGCGAGTTTAGTAAAAGAGCTTGAAAAACGTGGTATTGGCCGCCCATCTACTTATGCATCTATTATTTCTACTATTCAAGATCGTGGTTATGTACGGGTTGAAAACCGTCGTTTCTTCGCTGAAAAAATGGGTGAAATAGTTACCGACCGCTTAGTAGAAAATTTTGAAGACTTAATGAACTTTGACTTTACCGCCAAAATGGAAGGTCGTTTAGATGATATCGCCGAAGGCGAGCGCATTTGGACCGAAGTACTCGATAAGTTTTATGCCGACTTTTCAACGCAATTAACTGTTGCGAAAGACGAGCCTGAAAATGGCGGAATGCGTCTTAATGAAATGGTCGAAACTGATATTGAATGTCCGACTTGTAGCCGTAAAATGGGTATCCGTACCGCATCTACTGGCGTGTTCTTAGGGTGTACTGGTTATAACTTGCCACCAAAAGAGCGTTGTACAACAACGATGAACTTAGTATCGGGCGATGAAGCAGTTGCCGCAGACAGTGCCGATGCAGAAGATCTTGAAACCGAAACATTAATGCAAATGAAACGTTGCCCAATTTGTGAAACGGCAATGGATTCATATCTAATCGACGAAACCCGTAAATTACATGTATGTGGTAATAACCCAGCATGTAGTGGACACGTAGTTGAGCAGGGCACGTTTAAAATTAAAGGCTATGACGGGCCACTTATTGAATGTGATAAGTGTGGCGCGGATATGGAATTAAAATCGGGACGTTTTGGTAAGTACTTTGGTTGTAATAACGATGAGTGTAAAAATACCCGTAAGTTACTTAAAAACGGCGAAGCTGCGCCGCCAAAAGAAGACCCTGTTCACATTACCGAATTAGAATGTGAAAAGTCAGATGCGTATTTTGTTTTACGTGATGGCGCAGCAGGTATTTTCTTGGCTGCAAATACCTTCCCTAAATCGCGCGAAACACGTGCGCCTAAGGTTGAAGAGTTACAACGCTTTAGAGACCGTATTTCACCTAAGTTTTATTACTTAGCCGATGCACCAGCACAAGATCCAGATGGAAACTTAGCTGTTGTACGCTACAGCCGTAAAAATAAAGAGCAGTATGTAATGACCGAAGTCGACGGTAAAGCGACCGGTTGGACTGCGCATTATGTTGCGGGTAAGTGGGTTGAAGAAGCGAAGAAAAAAGCAGCACCAAAAAAGAAAGCAGCTGCCAAAAAAGCGCCTGCTAAAACTAAGGTTAAAGCAAAAACTAAAAAAGATGATGAATAAATAATACTAATATAAGTATTTAATTTTTCTCTTTTTGAAAGCAATAAAAAACCGGAATACACATTGAGTGTCGATTCCGGTTTTTTTATATCTAATTAAAAGTGTTCGCAACGGCTGTATTAGCAATAGACTTAATTAGACAATAAACTTAATTAAATTTTTACAGCAGAGACTTTTTTGTAGCCTTCTGATACAAGCTCATCATTCACGCACTTTAATACATAGCCATAAAGCTCTTCATTGCTTACGTCGTCATCTTTAGCCCAGTTAACACACATTTCTGTGTATTCTTTAACTGTTTCAGCTGAAGCGTCCGCCGCATCTTCTGCAACCACATTAAGTGCAGACAGTGCAAATAGAGGTGCTACGATTAATGCTAGCAATGCTTTGTTCATTTGTTTATTCCTAAAAAATGTTATGACAATTGTTATTTAAAACAAGTGTGCCCAAGCCAGAACAACTCTGTTGGTATGCTGATTTTTAATCGAATTTGAAATAAAAGATAACGAAATATTTTTATCGTCAGGATAAGGAATACTAAAATTTCAATAGGCTCAACTCATTGTATTAGAATAGGAAATAAGTTAATGTTAAATTTTAATGGTAATTAGGATCATACATGGACGAATCATCAAGCTCTAAGCCAACCAAAACAAATAAAATAGAATCGGTATTGGAGTGTTTTATATTTAATGGACGTTGGTTAATAGCACCATTTTTTGTTGGGTTATTATTTGCGGTAATAGTATTATTAATAAAGTTTTTTAAGCAGCTTTACTATATGGGGAGCTCAGTATTTAGTGCGTCTAATCAAGATATGTTAGTTGCTATTCTAACATTGGTTGACACCACGCTTTTAGCTGGCTTGTTAATGATAGTTATTTTTAGCGGTTATGAGAGTTTTGTGTCTAAGCTTAAAACTAATAACCATGAAGACAGACCTGCTTGGATGGGAAAAGTTGGCTTTTCCGGTTTAAAAATGAAACTGATCAGTGCAATTGTTGCTATTTCTGCTGTAGAATTATTAAAAGTATTTTTAAACTCAGCACAATATTCATCAGATCAGCTTATATTTAAAATAGTAATCCACCTAACCTTTGTTGTTTCAGGGGTATTGTTTGCGTTTACCGATTATTTAAACTGTAAAACTAGCAGTCATTAAGTTGTAAGCTATAAAAAAGCCTGAGCGTACTCAGGCTTTTGTTTTTATATTAAATGACTTTGGCACATTGGGCGTAATAGCAGCCAAAACCATTCATTATTAGCTGGTTATTACTCAAAGTAGCATTGTGATGCGAAAGCGTGTCATACGCTTTAGTTATAGCCACCGGCAAACTTAATGTTGCTTGTTGCGCACTCAAATTGAATACACACAACATTTTTTCATCGTTTCGAGTACGGTAAAACGCTAAGATTGGCTCTTCGGTTTGTAAAAACTCAATATCACCTTCAAGTAATACCGGCTGGTTTTTACGCCATGCCATAAATTCACGGTACGCATTTAATATTGAGTTTGAATCATTCTCTTGTTCAGCAACTGCTTGCAGCCTATGTTGTTGATCAACAGGTAACCACGGTTTTACTTCACTAAAGCCCGCATTGTGAGCATTGGCATGTGAGCTATCAAGGTTTTCCCAAGGCATTGGGGTACGACAACCATCACGGCCTTTAAAGTTTGGCCAAAACGTAATGCCGTATGGGTCTTGTAAATCTTCAAACGCAACGCTTGCTTCACCGAGCCCGAGTTCTTCACCTTGATACATACACACGCTACCACGTAACGAGGCCAATAGGGCGGTTAACATCTTACATTGCGCAGGGTTTACTTCACCCGTTTCGCTCCAACGGCTTGCAACGCGCTCTACGTCATGGTTACTAAATGCCCAGCAAGGCCAGCCTTCAGTCATACGTTGTTCAAGTGTAGTAACGGTGTTTCTTATATATTCACTTGAGTAGTCATCAGTTAGTAGCTCAAAGCTGTAACCCATGTGCAATTTATCGCCACCGGCGGTGTATTCAGCCATAGTAGCAAGTGAGTCTTCTGATGATATTTCACCCAAAGACACGGTTCCTGGGTATTTATTGAGTAAGGTGCGAATGTCACGCATAAACTCAATGTTTTCTGGCTGTGTGTTGTTGTAGTAGTGATACTGAAAAGCATACGGATTGTCTTCACTAAAACCACGGCCCTGACGCTTTTCTTTTGGTTTTGCAGGATTATCACGAAGCTGTGCGTCATGGTAACAAAAGTTAATTGCATCTAACCTAAAACCATCAACGCCTTTTTTAAGCCAAAACTCAACATTATCTAATACAGCTTTGCGAACATCAGGGTTATGAAAGTTAAGATCAGGCTGTTCCGTGAAAAAGTTATGTAAGTAGTATTGTCCACGACGCGGCTCCCATTGCCATGCACCGCCACCAAAAATAGACAACCAGTTGTTTGGTGCTGTACCATCTTCTTTTGACTCAGCCCAAACATACCAATCAGACTTATCGTTAGTGGTATTTTCGCGGCTATCTAAAAACCATTGATGTTGATCAGAGGTATGGCTGAGTACTTGGTCAATAATAATTTTAATATCGCGGGCATGCGCTTGTTCAATTAGCGCATCAAAATCGTTTAAATCACCAAATATTGGGTCAATATCTCGGTAGTCGCTAATATCGTAACCAAAGTCTTTCATTGGCGATTTAAAAAAAGGTGAAATCCAAATAGCATCAACACCTAAGCTTTTAATATAATCAATGCGATTAATTATCCCCTTTAAGTCACCAATACCATCATTGTTGCTATCTTGAAAGCTACGCGGATAAACCTGATAAATTACCGCACCTTTGTACCACTGCTGTTGGGTCATGCTTTTCTCCGTCATTGTACACCGTATTTCGATTACGCTAAATATGGTTTGTTAACTCACCATATAATATTTCTAAAAAGCATACGTGAAGCCCGTGATTCTGTAAAAATACTACATACGTATGCAGTAAAATACACACTTTTTAAGTATTAAAAAAATCACTAAAAACCAATTAAATATTTTAAATTAGCGAGAAAACAACCTTACCAATTAAGGTTTTTAAATTGATTTATAGGTTAATTCTTATTTTAATCATTATTAACAATGACTTGAGTTAATCGCCTCTATACTTCATTGGTCTTACCAATTGTAAGCCCAACAATAAGCGTATACAGAGCAGGGATCAGCTTAAATATGGTTATTTTTATGCAGTTTACATTTAACAACTTGCGCCATTTATTGATAAATATAATTATTTAACTAAATTTATTAAGTAATTAATACGAATTTATGAAAGTCTATTAAAAACAAGCGTTTGTGCTGTTGTGAGTGGCTTTTATGTTAATATATTGTCAATGTGCGAGTGTTGAATACGTATGCATAAAGTTGTTAATAAAATGAAGAGAGCGTTAACATTAATCCTGACAACAAAATTAGCTCGCTTTGTTTGACTATCACTCAAACAAAGCGAGGATCACACTATGGGTAACGAGAGAGGATCACACTATGGGTAACGGGAATAACATCATGTCTATGTTCAAACCAAGTATATTAACGTTGGCATTAACAGCTGCCGGTTTATCAAGCTTTGCTACTGCTGCCGCGCAAGAAAATACAATAAAAAAAGAAGACGTAGAAGTCATCGAAGTTAAAGGTTTCCGTGGCAGCGTCGTTGAGTCAATCAATACAAAACGTTTTTCATCTGAAGTAGTAGAGTCTATCTCTGCAGAAGATATTGGTAAATTACCAGATTCGTCAATTGCTGAGTCAATTGCACGTTTACCAGGTTTGACCGCGCAGCGCCTAGATGGCCGTGCCAGTCGTGTAAGCGTTCGTGGTTTTAGTGAAAACGAAAGTGCAACAACCTTTAATGGTCGTGAGCAGGTATCGATTGGGGACAATCGTGGTGTTGAGTTTGACCTTTACCCATCTGAAATAATGAGCGGTGTAACCGTATATAAAACACCAAACGCAAGCTTAGACGCAGAAGGTATTGCAGGTGTTATCGACATGCAAACCGTAAAACCTTTAAGTAAAGGTGAGCGTGTGATCATGTTTAATGGTCAATTAGAGCAAACTGGTTTCGATAAGTTAAACCCAGACGGTGATGATCAAGGTTTCCGCGGTACGGTGTCGTATATTGACCAATTTGCAGATGACACAATCGGTGTCGCCTTCGCATACAATACCATGAGCTCACCAAACCAAGAAAAACGCTGGAACTCATGGGGTTATCCTGACTATAGTATCTCAGAAAATAAAGTTAGAGATGACACAACAGTAGGCCCATACAATCCTATTTTAGGTGGCGCAAAACCATTTGTGCGTTCATCTACGCTTGAGCGTGATTCTGCAATGCTTGTTATCGAAGCCGCACCAACAGATCGCTTAAACATGACGTTTGATGCACTTTATGTTGACTTCTCAGATGAAAAAATCCTTCGCGGTATTGAAGTACCATTTGCTTGGGGCCAAGGAACAATCGATCCAAGCTCAGCGGTCGTAGATGCTGAAAGTGGTTTTATCACCAGCGCGGTAACACAAGGTCAACGTGTTGTTGTACGTAATGACTACGAAGAGCGTAATGCGGAGTTAACTCAGTTTGGTTTTAATACTAAATATGATATCAGTGATGACTGGTCAGTTGAGTTTGATGCGAGCCGCTCTGAAGTAGAGCGCCAAATTTGGAGTATCGAAAGCTATTCAGGTACTGGCCGTGGAGATAATAATGGTGTTGCTGACAACATAGGTTATGCGTTTGACGGTGGTAACACTGGTGCGCAGTTCTCACATGAACTCGATTACAGTGATTACGGCTTAATTCAATTAGGTGGGCCATTGTCATGGGGGGCGAGTAAAGCACTGAACGATAATTATGGTTTAACAGGCACACCTTACGAAAATACTGCCCAAGATGGTTTTATTAATGCTCCTGAAATTAATGATGAACTAACCACACTAAAGTTTGCTGCAAGCAAAGTACTTGAAAGTGAGTATTTCAGTAAAGTTAGTTTTGGTATTTCATACCGTGACCGTGAAAAGTCTAAATTATCAGAAGGTTACTACATGACCTTAAAAGACTTCTCGCTTGCAAATCCGGGCATGTTGTCTATCCCTGAGCAATATCGTTTAGGCACTGCTAGCCTAGATTTTATTGGTATGGGTGATATGGTTGCTTACGATACCAATGGTTTAGTGAACGATGGTTATTATGACTTACTGCAAGAAAGCTTAACGGACCAAAAACATAAAACGCAATCATGGACAGTGCAAGAAGAAGTAACCGCTGTTTTTGCGCAACTTGATATTAATGCCGAGCTTGGCTCAATTCCAGTTACAGGTAATATTGGTGCGCGTTACGTACAAACAGACCAATCATCACAAGGTTCAGCTGCTAACACCACAGCAGATGGGTTAGTAGTGGTAACGCCTACTGATGTAAGTCATGACTATAACCACTTTTTACCAAGCATTAACTTATCGTTTGCGATTGATGAAGAGCAAACGATTCGTTTTGGTGCGGCAAAAACAATTTCACGTGCGCGACTTGATGAGATGAATGCATCAGTAAATGCATCCTACAACCAGCAACCTGATGAAAATGGTAACTATTGGACTATCTCAGGTGGTAATCCAAACTTAGAACCAAAAGAAGCCACTGGTCTAGATTTAAGCTACGAAAACTACTTTGATGCAGAAGGCTATTTTTCAGCTGCATTCTTCTATAAAGATATCACCCAGTGGATTTTTGATGGCAGCTATGAAGTAGATATGTCGGGGGTTGCTGATCCATCAACAGGTCAAGTTCCAGCTAATTCAACCGGTTCTGGTTCAGGTAAAGTGAACGGTGGTGAAGGTGACTTATGGGGTTACGAATTATCACTTGCATTGCCATTTCATATCTTTCATTCATCACTTGATGGTTTTGGCTTAATCGCAAGCCATACAGGTGTAGAGCAAGATCTTAAAGATCAAAACGGTAACGATTACGAGTTACCAGGCTTATCAGACCAAATTGATAGCTTAACGGTTTACTTCGAGCGTAGTGGTTTCCAAGCACGTACTAGTATGCGTAAACGCAGCGCCTTTAAAGGTGATGTTTATGGTTTAGGCTTTGCAACAACACAGGTTGATATCAAAGGCGAAACCATTTGGGATGCGCAAGTTGGTTATGACTTTGGTGAAGGCGGTGTAGAAAGCTTAGATGGCTTAAGCATTACTTTCCAAGTACAAAATATCACTGAAGAACCGTTTCTATCATTACAAGGTGATAGTGATTTACAAGTACGTGATTACCAAGATTATGGCCGTACGTTCTTACTTGGCTTTAGTTACAAGCTATAACATTCTTTAGCGTTGAAAGGCCCTTGTGATTTGTTTTACAAGGGCTTTTTTATATCGACTACACTTAACTAAAAGCAAGTGGAGCAGGGGCTATGCAGAATAAACAAATAAAAGGCGTGGTAATAGCTGGTGGTGGCACTGCGGGTTGGATAACCGCAGCCTTACTAAATAAAGTGCTAGGTAAAATAGTTAATATTACCCTGATTGAATCAGAGCAAATTGGTACTGTGGGAGTGGGTGAAGCGAGCATTTCGCCGATTCTTCACCTTAATGCGGCATTAGGTATACCTGAGAGTGAGTTTATTAAAGCAACTCAAGCGACCATTAAATTGGGGATCGAGTTTGAAAACTGGCGAGCACCACAACACAGCTACATGCATGCTTTTGGTGAGATAGGCAAAGATCTCCCGTTTTGTGAGTTTTATCATTATTGGTTGAGGGCCAAGCAACAGGGCACTAATGCTGATTTTTGGGATTTTTCACTTAACTACCAAGCGGCCAAACAGCATAAATTCGCCCATTTAAAACATATTCCTAATACCCAGCTTAGTGGTTTAAATTATGCTTATCATTTTGACGCTACCTTGTACGGGGAATTTTTAAAAGGGCTGACTATATCACGCGGTGTTAAACGTATTGAGGGTCAAATTGCGGATGTTAAGCAATGCCCAGAGAGCGGTTTTGTAAAAGCACTTGAGCTGTTAGATGGGCAAATAATTTCAGGCGATTTATTTATAGACTGCACAGGCTTGAGTGCATTGCTCATTGAAAAGACCTTAAACACAGGATTTGAAAATTGGACGCATTGGCTACCTTGCGACAGCGCAGTAGCAGTGCAAAGTGAATCAGCGAATGAGCCAGTACCTTATACTCGCTCTATTGCCCAAAATGCTGGTTGGCAATGGCAAATACCTTTACAGCACAGAGTTGGTAACGGCTTAGTGTTCTCGAGCCGCTATTTAACAGATGATGAAGCAAAGCAGCAATTACTCGCTAATTTGCCCGGCAAAGCAATAACAGAGCCGCGGGTGATCCGTTTTAAAACGGGGCGCCGACGCTTACAATGGCATAAAAATGTAGTTGCTATTGGACTCTCAAGTGGGTTTTTAGAGCCGTTAGAGTCAACCAGTATTCATTTAATTCAAACAGCGGCTATTCGATTAATTAAGTTGTTTCCGCATAATGGGATTAAACACTCGCAAGTAACTACATATAACCTGCAAAGTAAAACCGAAATAGAACGCATACGCGACTTTATAATTTTACATTATAAGCTTACCACCCGCACAGATAGCGCATTTGGGCGTCAATGTCAGCAAATGAGTAATCCCGAAACTCTGCAACAAAAAATAACCTTGTTCAAGCAAACAGGCAAGCTCACTCGAGAAGACGACGAACTTTTTTCCGAGCCAGCGTGGCAGCAAGTAATGATAGGTCAGGGGCTTGAAGCAGATGATTATCACCCATTAGCCAACGCCCTAACTGATGAGCCGCTGCTCGCATTATTTTCTGATTTAAAAGCTTTGATTAACCACACGGTTGAACAACTCCCTTCCCATAGTGAATTTTTATCTAGGATGAAAAATAATTAAATGAAAAAGCTAATTAAAGCACTGTTTGCTACAACATTGTTTACTGCAATACCATTTACTGCAACAAAGGCACAGGCCATGTCTGTATCGCCACAAAATTGGTGGGTTGGCATGCAAAATGAGGCATTGCAAGTTATGTTGCATGAGCCAAACATTGCTAAACAACAGTGGCAATTAATCCCCTACAATGGGGTTAAGTTAATCAGTATTAGCAAAACAGATAACCCTAATTATGCGTTTTTAAACCTAAAAATAACGCCGCAAGCAAAGCCTGGTGACTTAGTGTTTACCAGCCCAACGGGTGAGCGCTTTGAATACCCGTTACATACTCGCAGCAGCAACAGTGCCAAGCGTAAAGGCTTTAACAGCCAAGATACCCTTTATTTAATTAACCCAGACCGTTTTGTAAATGGCGATAGCAGTAACGACACCGCAGCAGGCATGTTAGAGGCCGCTGATCCAAAAAGTAAAGGCGGGCGCCACGGTGGCGACTTACAAGGGGTGATCAATGCACTTCCATATTTAAATGATTTAGGGGTAACTCAATTGTGGTTAACCCCAGCGCTTGAAAACAATATGCCAAGCTACTCTTACCATGGTTATGCTATTACTGACTTTTATAATATAGATCCCCGTATGGGCAGTAATGAACTCTACCAAGAGCTGTCAAATAAAGCGCAGCAACAGGGGATTGGTTTAGTGATGGATTTTGTACTTAATCACTTTGGCTCTGAGCATGTGTGGATGAATGACAAGCCAACGTCTGATTGGATTAATTTTAATGGTGAGTTTGCCAATGGTAAACATGCCACTAGTCATGCAAGGCAAACCATTCAAGACCCTCACGCCAGCCAGTTCGATAAACGTCAATTTAGCGATGGCTGGTTTGTAGAAACCATGCCCGATTTAAACCAGCGTCAACCTTTGTTGGCAACCTACCTAATTCAAAACACCATTTGGTGGATTGAGTATGCAAATTTAAGCGGTATTCGAGTAGATACATATTCATACTCAGACAAAGCTTTTTTAGCCAATTGGACCAAAGCAATTATGAGCGAATACCCAGCGTTTAATATTGTTGGTGAAGAGTGGACTACCAATCCAGCAATTGCATCGTATTGGCAAGCGGGCAAAAATAACAGCGACGGTTATACTTCAAGTTTACCCAGTGTGATGGACTTTTCGCTGCAAGAGGCGCTCATTCAAGCTTTAAACGAAGATGAAAGCTGGAACACAGGTTGGGTTAAAGTATACCAATCACTTGCCAATGATTTTTTATACCCTAATCCAAATAACCTTTTAGTATTTGCCGATAACCACGATATGAGCCGTGTTTATACTGAGCTAAAGCAAAATCTAAATAAAACCAAAATGGCGATGACCATGCTGCTTACCACCCGCGGTATTGCACAAATGTATTATGGCACCGAAGTATTACTCGATAACACAGGCAGTAATGACCACGGCGATATTCGTATTGATTTTCCGGGCGGCTTTGCTGGGCAAACAGTTAATGCCTTTACAGGTAAAGGGCTCACAAATGCACAGCGTGATATGCACCAAACCCTACGTACGTTACTTAATTTTAGAAAGCAAAGCCCTGCATTAGGTTATGGCAAGCTAACGCATTTTAGTCCACAGCAAGGTATTTACAGTTATGCACGTATAGCCGATGAGCAAATAGTGTTGGTATTTTTGAATAAAAATAAGCAGGCTAAAAATTGGTCATTAGAGTATATGCAAGAGGTGCTTAAGCTGCATACAACAGCAACAAACTTGTTTACTAAGCAGCAAATTAATTTAACTGATGCAATAACATTAGCACCCATGAGCGCCACAGTATTAGTGATAGAGTAAATTGCTTAATGAATACGTATGCAGCGACTGTCAGTCAGTCGCGCTTCACACTAGTATTAAATTCATAACAAAAACGACAAAGTAGTAGAGTAGACTATGACAATAATGAAGATAATTAAATATAGCCCTTTGTTTTTAGCCAGCAGCATTTACCTAACAGGCTGCTCAGATAGCGAAACACAAGCTAATCAGGTTAATGAGCAATTAACTAAATCTGCAGATGAGATCAGCAAACCAGTTGTATACCAAGTATTCACTCGTTTGTTTGGTAACACCCAAACGGTGAATGTACCTTGGGGCACTAAGGAGCAAAATGGGGTTGGCAAATTTGCCGACTTTAATGACGCCGCATTGCAAGGCATTAAAGATTTAGGCACCACCCATGTTTGGTATACCGGCGTGTTGCATCATGCGCTGGTGGGCGATTATAGCCAATACGGGATAAAACAAGACGACCCTGATGTAGTTAAAGGCCGTGCGGGTTCGCCTTATGCAATAAAAGATTACTACGATGTAAACCCAGATCTTGCAGTAAACCCAGAGCGTCGCTTAGTGGAGTTTTCTGCACTTATTGAGCGCACTCATCAACATGGTATGAAAGTGGTTATTGATATTGTGCCAAACCATGTGGCGCGTAACTATCATTCAATTGCTAGGCCTGCTGGTGTAAAAGACTTTGGCGAGCAAGACGATACCAGCAAAGAATATGCGCGTGATAATAACTTTTATTATGTGCCAGGGCAGTCGTTTCAAGTACCTAGCTCTGATCAATACCAAGTTTTAGGAGGAGATGCACACCCATTAGCCGATGGCTTGTTTAACGAAAGCCCTGCTAAATGGACAGGAAACGGCGCGCGTGCAGCCAAGCCCGATATAAACGACTGGTACGAAACTGTAAAAGTAAACTACGGGGTTAAACCCGATGGCAGTTATGACTTTCCAACCCTACCTGCAAGCTTTGCAACTAAAGATGCCCGAGCGCACTATGAATTTTGGCAAGACAAAAACCTACCTAACAGCTGGTATAAATTTCGCGATATTGCACTATTTTGGTTAGATAAAGGCGTAGATGGCTTTCGCTATGACATGGCCGAAATGGTGCCAGTTGAATTTTGGAGCTTTTTAAATTCGGCAATCAAAATGCAAAACCCTAATGCCTTTTTACTTGCCGAAGTATATAACCCAAAAATGTACCGAGGTTATATTCATCAGGGCAAAATGGATTACTTATACGACAAGGTGGGTTTTTACGACACGCTAAAAGCTATTATGCAAAATAAGCAAGCTGCGAGCACTATTTTTGATGCACAACAGCAAGTTGCCGATATAGAACAGCACATGCTGCACTTTTTAGAAAACCACGACGAGCAACGTATTGCCAGCCCCGATTTTGCAGGTAACGCGCTATGGGGCAAACCAGCCATGGTGGTATCTACGTTAATTAGCCGCTCGCCTAGCTTGTTATATTTTGGCCAAGATGTAGGCGAAGATGGCTCTGAAAACGCCGGGTTTGGCACGCCAACCCGTACCAGTATTTTTGATTATATTGGCGTTCCTGCGCATCAAGCGTGGATGAATAACGGCCAGTTCGATGGTGCTAATTTAACACCTGAGCAAGCTAGCTTACAAAAATACTACAAAGCCATAATGGCGTTAAATAACTTACCTGCGGTAGTGGGCGGTGATATGCACGCTTTAAACGTACAGGGTAGCGACAGGGTTGTTGCGTTTTCACGTAGTTTAGGTCGCCAAGTTATTTTGGTACTAAGCAACTTTAGCGAGCAACAACAAACAATCACTATTAACTTAAATAGCCAAACAACTGCAAATATAGGCGCAAATTCAGCGTTACACGATTTACTCGAAACACATAGCGGTGTGTTAGTGAGCAATAACGATCAAGGTGCAAGTTTTACACTTACCCTTAATGCACTAAGTAGCGCGGTATTAACCAATAAGGTAAATAATGAATAATAATAATAGCAATAAACCAGACCTAAGCTTTTGGCAAATATGGAACATGTGTTTTGGTTTTTTAGGGATTCAATTTGGGTTTGCCCTGCAAAACGGTAACGTTAGTCGTATATTTCAAACGCTTGGTGCCGACATTGATGATATACCTATTTTATGGGTAGCCGCTCCGCTAACGGGGTTAATTGTACAGCCTATTATTGGTTACTGGAGTGATAAAACCTGGGGTAAGTTAGGTCGCCGCCGTCCGTTTTTTTTATATGGTGCAATTTTAACTACACTGTCGTTATTTATAATGCCTAACTCACCAACGCTGTGGGTTGCTGCCGGTATGTTGTGGATTATGGATGCGTCAATTAACGTTACTATGGAACCGTTTCGTGCTTTAGTTGGCGACAACCTACCTAAAAAACAGCGTGCAACAGGTTATGCCATGCAAAGCTTTTTTATCGGCATTGGCGCTGTAGTTGCATCAGCACTACCATGGATGATGGCTAACTGGTTTGGTATTGCCAATACTGCACCGGCTGGGCAAATTCCTGATTCAGTAAAATATTCGTTTTACTTTGGCGCGGTAATTTTACTGGTTGCTGTAGGTTGGAGTATTCTAACCACCAAAGAATACTCGCCAGAGCAACTCGCTGCATTTAATCAACAAGAAGAGCCTGCTTCTCAAAGCCAACCAACAGCTAATATTAACTTTAGCAAAGGGGGCATAATATTTAGTGTTTTAGGCTTAGCCGTTTTAGCCTTGGTAAGCGCCTTAAATTTAGAAAAAGAACTGTATTTATTGGCTGGTGGTTTAGTGAGTTTTGGGGTTGTTCAGTTTATAGCGGCAGCCTTGCAAACTAAACAACTTACATCGGGCGGTTTTTATCAGGTATTAAACGACGTATTTACTATGCCCGAAGCCATGAAGCAGCTGGCGTGGGTGCAGTTTTTTAGCTGGTTTTCGTTATTTGCAATGTGGATTTATACCACTTCAGCGGTAACGGGTTTTCATTACGGCAGCAGCGATACCAGTTCCCCAGCTTATAACAACGGCGCTGACTGGGTAGGTATATTATTTGCCGCGTATAACGGCTTTGCAGCACTTGCTGCAATATGTATTCCGATAATAGTTAAGCGCGTTGGTTTAAAGCTCGCCCATTGTTTTAACCTAATTTTAGGCGCGCTGGGCTTAGCCAGCTTTATTGTTATTAAAGATCCCACCTTACTTATTTGGCCAATGATAGGTATTGGCTTTGCGTGGGCGTCTATTTTATCACTGCCATACGCCATGTTAAGTACCTCGGTGCCGAGCAGTAAAATGGGTGTTTATATGGGCATATTTAACTTTTTTATTGTTATACCCCAGCTGTTAGCCGCCAGCATTTTAGGGCTTATATTACGCCACTTTTTTGAGAATCAACCAATATACGCTTTGTTAATAGGCGCGGTGTCGTTTTTACTGGCAGCCGTTGCCGTATTGCGCGTTAAACAATCTTAATTTTTATAAATAAAAGCAAATTACTGCCTCTACCATTGCATTTTTAAGGCAAGGGCAGAGGCAGCAAAATAACTAACCATTAGGCTAAAACCATTCGCAACATATTACAGTTACACTTTAATTGAATGGTATACAGCAATTAGCATAAACAACAAAAACAAAGGGGATAAAATGAAAACCTTTACCTTGAGTGCATTAGCACTGGCACTAACATTAACTGGTTGTAAGCCAGCGCCTGCGCCATCAACAAATACTAACACTAATAACGCAGTAACTACTGCGCAAACTAAAGCAGTAGAACAGCCAGCAGATTGGTGGCAAAGTGCCATATTTTATCAAATTTGGCCGCGCAGCTTTTACGACAGCAATAACGATGGTCATGGCGACTTTAATGGCATGAGCGCAAAACTCCCATACCTAGAAGAGTTAGGTGTAAATGCACTGTGGTTAACACCTATTTTCGAAGCGCCTTCTTATCATGGCTATGACTTTACAGAGTTTTATAAAGTTGAAAGTGACTATGGCAGCATGGCTGAGTTTGAAGCGTTTATAAAAGCGGCTGATGACAAAGGTATGAAAGTTATACTAGATTTAGTGATCAATCATATATCTAGTCAGCATGATTGGTTTCAACAATCTGAAAAACAACAAGCGCCATTTAGCGACTATTTTGTATGGCGTGACGATATGCCTAAAGCAGGCAGTGGTTGGGGGCATGCTTGGAGCGATAACGACAAGCCAGAAGCCGTATGGCATTGGAGTGAAACGCGTAAGCAATATTATTATGGTGCATTTGGTGCAAGCCAACCCGATTTAAATTTACGCCACCCAGATGTGGCTAATGAAATGAAAAAAATGGCAAAGTTTTGGCTCGACAAAGGCGTAGCAGGATTTAGGCTTGATGCAGTACGCTTTGCTATGGAAGGCGGTGCAAATGCACAAGCCGACACCCAAGAAACGATAGAATATTGGCAAGACTTTAATCAATATATAAAAAGTGTAAATCCACAAGCTTACCTAGTAGGCGAAGCATGGGCCGACCTTCCTATTGCCGCAAAGTACTATGGGGAAGGTAAGGGGCTAGATCAAGGCTTTGACTTTGAAGTAGGCTATAAAATTTTGAGCTTACTTAAAACCGATACCGACACAGATGTGCTCTTTGGTACTATGCCATCTAATGAGCAGCACAAAGGTAAAAATGCACTCATCCTTGATGAAAACCTACAACAACGTAAAGACTCACAAGCACCACTGCACTTTTTTACACCGTTTTTAACTAATCACGATCAAGAACGTGTTGCTTATCAACTTAAAGAGCACGATGGTAAAGCAAAACTAGCTGCGGCCATGTTATTTAGCTCGCCAGGTACGCCGTATATTTACTACGGTGAAGAAATAGGCTTAACGCAGCAGCGCATCGGTGACGATGTTTATAAACGTGCGCCTATGCAGTGGGACAATAGTCATCAAGCGGGCTTTACGCAAAGTGACAATAGTTGGGTTGAAGAAACGGCATTATTTGGTGATGATTTTGCAAACTGGTGGCCAGAGTTTCTTGCTAAGCAACTAGCAGCAGGCGATCGCAGCGTTGCAGCGCAGCAAGCACAACCAAACTCAGTTTGGCGTTTATATCAGCACTTAATCGCAATGAAAAAGCAGCGCCCAGAATTTACTATTAACGGCAGTTACCAGCTAACGCAGCACGACAATGGCATAGTAGAAATAACGCGAGAGTTAAGCGGCAGCAAAAGTGTTTTTGTACTTAACCTAACGGACAAAGCTCAAAGCATCAGCAGTATTACACGCGACGGTTTAACAGCCAGTTGGCAGCACGATCTCAATGGCGATCAACTTGCCGCTTACGGTTTATTGTTACTAAATAACACACTGTAAATAGCATACTTATTATAGGGGTTAACATGCGTTAGCCCCTATTTGTTACTACGCACAGCCCCCCGTTCGCTCTTTGTTGTAATACACAATTAAAAAGAGAAGTTTCACAAAGTCACACATCAGATCACATTAAAGTAAAGCTGTGCATATAAGCACTTACTTGCATTTTGCCCTATAACATTATTAAAAGTCGTTTTGGGATATTTTAACAAAGACAATTTTATAACACACGTAATCACTTGTTTACATTGGAGTTGTTTGGTGCAACTATTGAGCTATGTAATATACGCCGTTTTGGGGTGTTATAAACCCCCAAAGTGGTGTTCAATAAGCTGTTGAACAAAGCCGCTACGCGGAGCTAGCAACTTCTAGCATAATTGCCACACTTGTCATTGGGACTTCCCCCTATT
>NZ_JBEOOE010000017.1:0-65812 GCF_040308885.1 Pseudoalteromonas sp. 120-MNA-CIBAN-0494 | reverse complement strand
GCGCCTTTCACCACCACCTAAATTAACTCGCTTTGGCTCATTAGATTTAGATGGAGCACTTGGCGCTATTGGGTAGACTCATCTAAAGCTAATACAGCTTCAAAAATATCATCACAAAAATTCATAATACCCTTAAGTTTAAGTCTCAATTTATCGCTACAAACATAAGCAAACAATTGCTAGTGAGAAAATAAAAGCTAGGCATACTTGTTTAACAAAGCCATTTTGTCTCAAGATATCATAATGCGAACTAGCCAGCGATATCGCTTCGCCCTAATCACGGGGGGGGCGGCCAATTTTAAATCACTACTTTTAACATCTAATGATATTTAACAGCGCCGCTGTTATGATTAAACATAACTTCAACAATAATTAAGTTTTGAAATGATAAGCGGTTTTAATAATGCCTAATTACTCCCTTGATGATTTACGTTATTTTTGCACTATAGTGAAATTAGGTAGCTTTAAAAAAGCATCCGAAAGTCTAAATCTATCATTATCAACCTTAAGCCGCAGAATACGTTTATTGGAGCAAACTCTACCGTTAACCTTACTTAATCGAGACGCTCATCGCGTTACATTAACTCATACAGGGGAGCTATATTACGCTCGCTACTGTAAACTGTTTGAGGAAGTAGACGCCATAGAGCAAGCGTTATCTGATGAGAAGCAGCAACCAAAAGGTAAAATTAGAATTTCTGCGCCAATTTACATGGGCAAGCATTTTTTAAGCGCTATTTTTTGTGATTTTTTACTGCTGTATCCAGAAATACAGTTAGATTTACGTTTTTCAAATGACTTAATTGATATCGAAAAAAAAGGCATTGATATTGCTTTTAGAGTACGAAACCCAGCTATTGATAATTGGGTTATTAGAGAGTTGAAACTCACCCATAATATAATATGTGGCCGCCCTAACCAAACCACTCATTTAATTACCCACCCTGAGCAATTAGAAGAACAACCCAAAGTTATTTGCTTTGGATTAGCCCCGTGGCAATTAAAAAATAAACTGACTAATGAAGTGTATAACGTTGAGCCAAAAAAACACATTAGGCTTGAAGTTGATGAAATTCAAATGATGAAACATGCCGTAGAATCGGGTGTTGGCATTAGTTATATACCTGATTATATTGCATTGCCATTAATAGAGTCAGGAACGCTTGAGCGTATTCTTCCTGATTGGCAAAGTGAAGGGCAGCCTTTTTCTATGCTTTATCGCGACAGAAAACAAATCCCTCATCGTGTGAGGTTACTAATAGACTATACCTTGCAACACTTTAGCTAAAGCGCTGCAAGGTATTTTTTAATAACTCAGCCTCAGTACCATAACGCTATAAAAGTCGCTTAAAGTATTGCTGTAATTACTAAACGGCTTGCTTAAACGGATTGCGAGTATCTTGATGCTCATCAAGATTACGCATTAAAATAGCGTACGCTAAATCTAGTGCTTGAGGCAGCGCTATTTTAACAATATGGCCGGAACCTTTAGCATCGCTAATACTTTCACCCTTTTTATTTTCCATCTGCTCAAGTACAAAGCTAATATTACCTAGTGGGGTCATTAACTCTAATGAATGGCCAACACAAAACTTATTTTTTACATCAATATCAACTAAGCCGTTAGCATCTCTACCCAGCACTTCGCCAACAAACTGTTGTTTAGTTGATACCGAATGGCCGTATTCATAATTTTGATAGTCTTGGTGCGCATGGCGCTTTAAAAAGCCTTCGGTGTAGCCTCTGTGGGCTAAATTTTCTAAGGTTTTAAATAAGTTGGTATCAAACGGGCGACCAGCTACTGCGTCATCAATTGCTTTGCGATAAACCTGCGCGGTGCGTGCTACATAATAAAAAGACTTGGTGCGCCCTTCTATTTTTAAGCTATGTATACCCATTTGGGTAAGTTGCTCTACATATTGTACTGCTCGTAAATCTTTTGAGTTCATAATATAAGTACCATGCTCATCTTCATAAGCAGGCATATATTCACCGGGGCGACCTTGCTCCTCTAACATGACTATTTCGCTACTAGGAGCGCCTTCACCAAGCGTAGGTATTATACTTTTAGGATCGAACTTATGTACCATTTCACCCGTTTCGTTTTCAACGCCCGGTTTTACATCGTAATCCCAACGACAAGCATTAGTGCATGTACCTTGATTTGGATCGCGTTTGTTTATGTAACCCGACAATAAACAGCGTCCAGAGTACGCCATACACAAGGCACCATGGACAAATATTTCCAGCTCGGTATTTGGGCAAAGCCTGCGTATTTCGGCAATTTCTTCTAGCGACAGTTCGCGCGATAAAATAACTCGCTCAATCCCCTGTTTTGCCCAAAATTGTACACTCGCGTAATTTACCGCATTCGCTTGTACCGATAGATGAATAGGCATAGTCGGCCATTTTTCTCGCACTAGCATAATTAACCCCGGATCAGACATGATCAGCGCATCGGGCTGCATAGCAATAACCGGCTCAATGTCGCGTAAATACGAGTTAACTTTAGCGTTATGCGGCGCAATATTAGATACCACATAAAACTTTTTATTCAGTGCATGCGCTTCATCTATGCCTATTTTTAATGTTTCAAGATCAAACTCATTATTACGTACTCTTAAGCTATAGCGTGGCTGCCCTGCATATACTGCATCGGCACCATAAGCAAAGGCATAGCGCATGTTTTTTAAGCTGCCCGCGGGCGATAATAGTTCAGGGGTAAACGCAAACGGCGGTGTATTTTTTGAAGAGTTAACAGTAGTTGATGGCATAAGCGCTCCATACATAAAACTGGTTACAAGCCAGTTGCATGAATAATTAACAAATACAATAAGTGTAGAGCGCGGCAGTATAAATGCAGCAAATTATTTGTATTTGATCGAGATCACAAAATAACAATCAAATTGGTTATTAATAATAATTAGTATTTTTACGTTAAAACGCGTATAATTCGCGCCCGTTAATATTCACACTTTCACTTAAAATTATTGGAGCATTAAGATGGCTTTAGAACGTACTTTCTCAATCGTAAAACCTGATGCAGTTGCTAAAAACCACATCGGCGCTATCTACAACCGTTTCGAAACTGCTGGCCTTAAAATCGTTGCAGCTAAAATGGTTCACCTTTCACAAGAGAAAGCTGAAGGCTTCTACGCTGAACACAGCGAACGTCCTTTCTTCGGTGCTTTAGTATCTTTCATGACATCTGGTCCAGTAATGGTTACCGTTCTTGAAGGCGAAAACGCTGTTCTTAAAAATCGTGAAATCATGGGTGCTACTAACCCTGCAGACGCACTAGCAGGCACTTTACGTGCAGACTACGCTGACAGCATCGACGAAAACGCTGTTCACGGCTCTGACGCTGTTGAATCTGCTGCTCGCGAAATCGCGTACTTCTTCGCTGACGAAGAGCTTTGTTCACGTACTCGTTAATTCGAACTCGTTAACATATTGAAAAGGGCTTTCGGGCCCTTTTTTAGTCATTATGTAAGGTATTAATCAGTAAACTTATAATGTTTTACTTAATGATTAAGCTGAGTGAATTGTGTACAATTCGTCCTCGTAAATTTTTATCTCCACCGTCACCGATTGAGGTTGTTTCATGACCGAGCAAAAAAAGATTAACTTATTAGATTTAAACCGAGAAGGGATGCGCGAGCTATTTGCATCGTTCGGTGAAAAGCCGTTTCGTAGTGACCAGGTGATGAAATGGATTTATCATTTTGGCGTAGACAACTTCGACGATATGAGCAACGTAAACAAAAAGCTTAAAGAAAAACTTAAAGCTGAATGCGAAATTGTTGCCCCAGAAATATCAGTGCGTCAACAAGCTAAAGATGGCACGATCAAATACGCATTAGTGCTTGAAGGCGGCCAAGAAGTAGAAGCTGTTTGGATCCCTGAAAAAGAACGCGCTACGTTATGTGTATCATCGCAAGTTGGTTGTGCGCTTGAATGTACTTTTTGCTCTACAGCGCAACAAGGCTTTAACCGTAACTTAAAAGTATCTGAAATTATTGGCCAGGTTTGGCGTGTAGCTAAAGATATTGGCCTTGATGGTCACAGCGAAAAACGCCCGGTAACAAACGTGGTAATGATGGGCATGGGTGAGCCACTCCTTAACGTTAAAAACGTAGTCCCCGCGATGGAACTGATGTTGGACGATTGGGGTTTTGGTTTATCTAAGCGCCGCGTTACATTAAGTACTTCAGGCGTGGTACCGGCTCTGGATTTACTAAAAGAAAAAATTGACGTAGCACTGGCTATTTCATTGCATGCTCCTGATAACGCACTGCGCGATATTTTAGTGCCCGTTAATAAAAAATACCCTATTGAAGAGTTTTTAGCGGCGTGTCGTCGTTATATCGATGGCTCTAAAGCAAATAAAGACGTAACCGTTGAATACGTTATGCTCAATGGTATTAACGACAGCACCGACCAAGCGCACGCATTGGTACAAACGCTTAAAGGCACTCCTTGTAAGGTAAACCTTATTCCGTTTAACCCATTTCCGGGTAACGAATATACGCGTTCGAGTAATAGTCGTATTGACCGTTTTTCTAAGGTTTTACAAGCAGCCGGCATTACTTGTATTGTACGTCGCCCTCGCGGTGATGATATTGATGCAGCGTGTGGTCAATTAGCTGGCGATGTTGTTGATAGAACAAAACGCTTGGCTAAAAAGAAAATGCGTGACGATAACGCGATTACCGTTAATATTCACCAAGCATAACCTCATCTCTAAATAGCAATCAGTCTTAATTAATACTTCATATCAAGACTGATTGCTTTTAAGTCGTTTATTTTTAAATAATTGATGCAACATAGATGCTTTTAGGTAAGATAGGCGCTATGGACAAAAAATAAAGAGACAAGGTAATGCGACCTTTACTAGTTTTAACTATATCTACGCTCGCCTTAGGCGGTTGCGTTACAGAAAATAGTTATAACGGCAGTGATAAACCCGTTGTCGAAAATAAAATTAATAGCGCAGGCGCAGCTCGAACTCGCATTGCCCTTGCTTTACAATATTTAAATACGGGTAATAACTCTCAAGCAAAATATAACCTTGAACGTGCCAGCGAATATGCGCCAAACCTACCCGAAGTCCACTACTCTTTAGCGTATTACTATCAACAAGTTGGTGAAAATAAACTTGCCGATTTAGCCTATCAAAAAGCACTTGCTATTAAACCTGACGATCCTAATACCTTAAATAACTATGGGGTATTTTTATGTGGTATAGATGAATACGACCGTGCTACTGATCAGTTTTTAAAAGCAATCGCAATACCCAGCTATATCCGTGTTGCCCAAAGCTACGAAAACTTAGCGTTGTGCGCTATAGAATTTGACGACTTTGATAACGCCGAAACTTATTTTCAGCAAGCAATAAATCACAGTTCTCAGCGCGCTTCAACGCTGATTAGTTTAGCGGCTTTATATTACGCTAAAAGCGATTTATACAAAGCAAGTGCACTGTTAAAGCGTTACGACGATACCGCGCAAATATCTCCGCGTGCTTTATTACTTAGTTATTTAATTAAACAGCGCATGGGTAAAATTGAAGAAGCAGAGAAAATTGCTGCAACTATCCTACAAACTTACCCAAGTAGTGATCAGGCTTTTGCGATTAGAGATAGCCAAATAAAACAAACCGAATTTGAAGTTTTGCGCGAAAAATATCGTCAAGCGCAGCTCAATGAATTAAAACAAGATGGTAGCGAAGCGCAATTAAGTTCACAGCCTAAAATAAAAATAATTCGTAAAAAGCGTCCATCACAAAATGACTCAACAAGCTTAATTAGTGCTAATAAAACGCCCGTTGCAACAGTAACAGACCCAGCTGCAGTAATAGCCGAAGTTAAACCAGTTCTGCCATCAAGCAAAACTGTCGCACCACCAAGCCAGGCGAACGCTGTGCTTAACGCAAAACCAATAACAAACTCAACAAACCAAAGCAGTAAACAAGCTATTGTTAGCCCTTTAAGCGCGCAGCCTGAGACACCAACAAGCAACTTGCCTGCAGCACAGGTTGCAGCACAGGTTGCAGCACAGGTTGCAGCTAATAATAACGTTAAAATAATTTCTTTTGGTGCTCCTCAACCTGCTATTAACAGCGCTAATAAAGCAAATACAACTAACACTACTTTCAGCCAAGCGAGTGCTCAACCTAGTAATAATGGTCAGGTGGTTTTTTATAAGCCCACTAAAAATGCAGATGTATTTGCTAGCAATAACAGCAACGAACTTGACACCATAGAGCTGAGAAATGCGCCAACAAGTAACGACAATAAGCTACCTATGCTCAACCCTAAGGTTGCGCCGCTTACAGTCCCGTTTCATATTATAGAGTTTGGTGAAAACCTATTTAGCATTTCGGTACGATACAATGTTAAACTACAAAAGCTCCTATTATGGAATGGATTAAAAGAGTCAGATCGGGTAATGAATGGCAGTAAAATTTACCTTAACGATCCTAACATTTATTATGAAATTAAAGCTGGTGATACCCTTTTTGAAATAGCTACCCAGCGGCAGGTATTAATTGATGAATTAATGCGATGGAATAAATTAAGTCCTGATATAGCACTAACACCAGGGCACAATCTTTTACTAGTGGATCCAGACTCATACCTATTATGAATGAAGAAATTACTCAGCCCCAAAGCGAACAACCTTCTCTTGGGCAAATATTAAAAACACACAGAGAAAACGCTGACATTAGCCTTGCTACTATGGCAACACATTTAAAACTGACTGTGTTACAAGTGCAACGTATAGAAAATGATGAATATCAACTACTTGGCCCTACAACCTTTGTAAAAGGGTATATAAAAAATTATTGCCGAGAGCTAAAAATTGATCATACACCTATTTTGGCTATGCTACCTGCACCTACAACGCCTGAAAAACCCGTTGATATGCAGAGTTTTTCGCGTCGTACTGAAAAAGAAGCTAACGACAGTCGTTTAATGATTGCCAGCTATATTATTTTAGCCATTGTAATTGGCTCCTCTGCCTTGTGGTGGTGGCAAACTGCTATGCCTATCGAAGAGCAAACAAGTAATATTAATGTTGAAAACTCAATAATGAGTGAACAACAAGAGCAGGCTGCGCAAAGTAATATTGGCGCATCACAGCAGCAAGTTCTGGAAACAAATAATGTAGCATTACCGCAAAGTGAGCAATTAAGTGCGCTACCTAGCGGTAATAGTACAATTAACACCACTACTACAGCCCCTAACGAAGCAAACAATAGTAGTACTATCGTTATGCTTTTTAATGATGAGAGCTGGGTAGAAATTTATGATGCCGAAGGTGAAAAAATTGCGTTTGGAGTAAAAAAAGCAGGCTATGAAATGACCTTAACAGGCATAGCTCCTTTTTCGGTTGTGCTGGGTAAGCATGATGCAGTTAATATTACTCTAAACGGTGAAGCTGTTGACCTATCAGCTTTTCCAAAAAATCGTTTAGCTAAATTTAAATTACCACTAGCAGAGTAGCCGCTATGTTTTCAGAATCCCCAATAAAACGCAGAAAATCAACCCGTATTAATGTTGGTAATGTACCTATAGGTGATGGCGCGCCCATTGCCGTGCAGTCAATGACTAACACCGACACTATGGATGTAGATGCAACCGTAGCGCAAATTCAGGCAATACAAGATGCCGGCGCCGATATAGTGCGCGTATCTGTGCCAACTATGGACGCCGCTGAAGCGTTTAAAAGTATTAAAGAGCAAGTAACTATACCGTTAGTAGCCGATATTCACTTTGATTACCGTATTGCCTTAAAAGTAGCAAAATATGGCGTAGATTGTCTGCGTATTAACCCAGGTAATATTGGCAGCGAAGAGCGAATTAGGGCTGTGGTAGATGCGGCTCGCGAGCACAACATTCCTATTCGTATTGGTGTAAATGGCGGCTCATTAGAGCGCGATTTACAAGAAAAATACGGCGAGCCTTCGCCCGAGGCATTATTAGAGTCGGCAATGCGCCATGTAAACATATTGCGCCGTTTAGACTTTGATCAATTTAAAATATCAGTAAAAGCGTCTGACGTGTTTTTAGCTGTAGGTGCTTATCGCTTGCTAGCAAAAGAAATAGACCAACCTCTGCATTTAGGTATCACCGAAGCCGGTGGCATGCGCTCAGGCTCAGTTAAATCTGCAGTCGGTTTAGGCATGTTACTTGCCGAAGGAATTGGCGATACGCTACGTGTTTCGTTGGCAGCCGATCCGGTGCAAGAAATTAAAGTTGGTTTTGATATTTTAAAATCACTGCGTATTCGTTCTCGCGGTATTAACTTTATTGCTTGCCCTAGCTGCTCTCGCCAAGAGTTTGATGTAGTTAGCACCATGAACCAATTAGAAGAGCGCTTAGAGGATATTATTGAACCGGTTTCGGTCTCAGTGATTGGCTGTGTAGTAAACGGCCCTGGCGAAGCATTGGTAAGTGATATTGGTTTAGCCGGCGCTAGTCGTCGCTCAGGATTATATATTAATGGCGAACGCCAAAAAGCCCGCATAGATAACAATAATATTGTTGAACAACTTGAAGGCTACGTGCGCGATTTTATTGCAAAAAAACAAAACCAAACACCTATCGATATTAAAATCGTTGAGTAACACCTTTAATTAGTTAGTTTGGCCTTTATTTAAATTGTGCTATCGCTGGGTAACTTAGCAATAGCGCGCCTCTAAGCTCGCATTTACGTGTAAATTAGGGTTATAATATCGGGTCAATTTTTTTAGTTTTATGTTGTCGCAGTCAAGCATTGTACAACAACAGTTTTTAGGATTTAGCAGTGGCAAAACAAATTCAAGCAGTTCGCGGTATGAACGATTGCCTACCAGGCGATACTCAAGTTTGGCAAAAAGTAGAAAATATTTTACGCGAAACCGTTGCGTCGTTCGGTTATCAAGAAATTCGTTTTCCAATTGTAGAATCAACCGACCTATTTAAACGCTCTATTGGTGAAGTAACCGATATAGTAGAAAAAGAAATGTACACCTTTGCCGATCGTAATGGCGACTTACTTACGCTTCGCCCAGAAGGCACCGCTGTGTGTGTACGCGCAGGAAACGAAAATGGCTTACTGTATAACCAAGAGCAACGCCTTTGGTATATGGGCCCAATGTTTCGCCATGAACGTCCGCAAAAAGGCCGCTATCGCCAGTTTCACCAATTTGGTTTAGAAACCTTTGGTATTGCGAGTGCCGACATAGATGCAGAAGTTATTTTACTTACAGCGCAATTATGGGAATCGTTTGGGATTAGCGAACATGTACGTTTAGAGCTTAACTCGTTAGGTTCAAACGAAGCACGTGCCAATTACCGTGATGCACTGGTTGCCTATCTTGAGCAACACCTTGATGTACTAGACGAAGATTCAAAACGTCGCATGTATTCAAACCCGCTACGTGTACTTGATAGCAAAAACCCTGACGTGCAAGCAATTTTAATTAATGCACCTAAGCTATCTGAGCATTTAGACACTGAATCAAAAGAACATTTTGCAAATTTATGTGAACGTTTAGACGCAGCCGGCGTCAAATACACGATTAACGAAAAACTGGTACGTGGTTTAGATTATTACAACCGCACTGTGTTTGAATGGATCACCGACAGCTTAGGCGCGCAAGGTACTGTGTGTGCCGGTGGCCGTTACGATGGCTTAGTTGAGCAACTTGGTGGAAAAGCGACCCCTGCAGTAGGTTTTGCAATGGGCCTTGAGCGCTTAGTGCTACTGCTACAAGCACTTGAGTGTGTAGGTGATATTCGTCGTAATGCTGATGTATATTTAGCATCAATGGGCGACAAAGCCAGTATTCAAGCACCTATTATTGCAGCGACGCTTCGACGCGATGTGCCAAACTTACGCGTTATGGTGCATGCTGGCGGCGGCAACTTTAAAAAACAATTAAAACGTGCTGATAAAAGCGATGCACTCGTTGCCGTTATTATCGGTGAAGATGAATTAGAACAAGGCGTTGTGACCATTAAGTATTTACGCGAGCGTAAAGAACAAGTCACATTAGAATTAGAACAAGCTAAAGCGCTATTAGCAGAGCTTATTAATAGCTAATATTTTAATAAAAGCATATTAATGCCAAAGCTATCACAGAGGTAAAAATGGATATTTATTCAACAGAAGAACAACAAGCCGAAGCCATAAAGCGCTTTTTCCGTGAAAACGGCCTTTCTCTTGCACTAGGTGTAATTGTAGGTTTAGGTGGTTTATATGGCTGGAAAGCGTATAACCAAAACCAAATTACCACAGCTGAGCAAGCATCAGACGCTTACACAACATTGGTTTCAGGCGAAAGTGTATTATCGTCAGCTGATACTTTTATTAGCGAAAATAAAGATACCAACTACGCAACGTTAGCTGCATTTGTAGCGGCTAAAGATGCTGTAGAAGCAAATGACCTAGACGCCGCAAGCGAAAAGCTAAGCTGGATAGTGTCTAACGTAAAAAACGATGAATTAAAAGCCATTGCTATTACACGCCTAGCTCGCGTTCAAATTGCCCAGCAGCAGTATGATGAAGCGCTAACGTCGTTAAATGCATCATTACCTGACGCATTTTCTGCCAATGTTGCAGAGCTTAAGGGTGATATTTACACTAAGCAAGGCGACAAAAAACAAGCTCGCGCAGCATATCAAGCAGCGGTTGATGCCGGTGGACTAACCAGTAATCCACTATTACAAATTAAGTTAGATGACCTAGCAGTAACAAGCCCAGCGGCATAAGGTTTTAGCTATGAAAAAAATAACAATCGCAACGCTTGCACTTTGCATGGCAACTTTAATGGGTTGCTCGTCAAGTGATGACGAAGAAGAACTGGTTCTGCCTGAAATAGCCAACCAGTTCGAAACTAATATTGTATGGCAAGAATCAATTGGTAATGGTGTAGAGCATTATTTTTCACGCTTATCACCTGCTGTATATAAAGATACCGTATACGTTGCTAACCGCGAAGGCCAAGTAAAAGCACTTAAGCTAGAAAATGGCGATACGCTATGGAAAAGCGATGTGCGCCAAGATGTATCGTTTTGGCCATGGGCCGATAACGATAGTGCAAAATTATCGGGCGGAATATTACAAGCTTATGGTAAAATATATTTAGGTTCGGAGCATGGCTATGTTATTGCTCTAGATCGTGAAACTGGTGAAGAAGTTTGGCGTAAAAACGTACCCGGTGAAGCACTTTCAAAACCAGCTGCCGGTGACGGTTTGGTATTTGTAAATTTAGCTTCGGGTAAGTTATTAGCCCTTCATCCTGATACGGGTGAAGAACGCTGGCGCTTTGAGCAAGAAGTACCTGCGCTAACCTTACGTGGACAAAGCGCGCCTACTGTTGCAAATGGTGGTGTATTAGTTGGCCTAGAAACCGGCAAATTAAGCGTATTAATTTCAGACAGTGGTTACTCTGCATGGAGTGCCGAAATTGCAGTTGCTAAAGGTGCTTCAGAGTTTGAGCGTCTAGTTGATGTAGACACACAACCACTTATTAGCGGCCCATACGCTTATGCTATTGCTTATAATGGTAACCTAGCGGCAGTTGATATTCGTTCTGGTAATATTGTATGGAAACGTGAATACAGCAGTTACCGCGATATTGCCATGGATGCACAAAGTATTTATGTAGTAGATAGCAACGGTGTTATTTACGCATTGGATAAAGATTCAGGTATTGAACGTTGGAGCCAACCCGCTCTACGTGGTTGGTATTTAACAGGCCCTGCAGTTGCAGGTGAATATTTAGCGTTAGGTGATCAAGAAGGTAACCTACATTGGCTAAATAAAGTCACTGGCGAGCTAGTATCTCGTGAAGACTTTGACAGTTCAGGCTTTTTTGTTGAGCCTGTTGTTGCCAACGATAAACTGATTTTATATACCCGAGATGGGGAAGTTAGTGCGGTACAAATACCAAACTAACTTATGATTATTAGTATAACCCACTAATAGTTAATTATTTTTTGTAAGGCTTCGCAACGCGAAGCCTTTTGTTGTTTTTTAAAGAGGTAGTTTATGCTTCCCGTGATCGCTCTAGTTGGGCGACCCAATGTGGGCAAATCCACATTATTTAACCGTTTAACACGTACTCGTGACGCGCTCGTAGCCGATTTTCCAGGTTTAACTCGTGATAGAAAATATGGCCAAGCAAATTACGATGGCTATGAATTTATCGTGGTAGACACGGGTGGTATTGATGGTTCTGAAGAAGGCATTGAAATCGAAATGGCTGATCAGTCTCTGCTCGCCATTGAAGAAGCCGATATAGTACTGTTTTTAGTTGATGCCCGTGTAGGTATGACAGTAGCTGACCAAGCCATTGCTAATCACTTGCGCAAGCAAGAGAAAAAATGCTTTGTGGTTGCTAACAAAACCGACGGTATTGACGCCGATTCAAACTGCGCTGAGTTCTATCAATTATCGCTGGGCGAAATTCATCATATTGCTGCATCACATGGCCGCGGTATTACGTTATTACTTGAGCAAACGCTACAGCCTTTAATTGCTGAATTAGCGGCGCTTGATGAAGATGTAAGTAACGATGATGAAGAGCTTATCGATTTATACCAAGAAGACAGTGAAGATGACTCTCATCAAGCATTTGCAGACAAACCTGTAAAGCTAGCCATTATTGGTCGTCCTAACGTAGGCAAGTCAACACTTACCAACCGTATACTCGGTGAAGAACGTGTAATTGTTTACGATATGCCAGGCACAACCCGCGATTCTATTTATATTCCGATGACCCGTAACGACAAAGAATATATTTTAATCGACACAGCTGGTGTGCGTAAGCGTAAAAAAGTAAGCGACGTGGTTGAAAAGTTCTCAGTGATTAAAACCCTACAAGCAATTGAAGACTGTAACGTAGTGTTATTAGTCGTTGATGCTCGTGCGGGTATTTCTGATCAAGATTTAAGCTTATTAGGTTTTGCACTTAACTCTGGCCGTTCACTGGTTATTGCGGTGAACAAATGGGATGGCTTAGACGATTATGTTAAAGATCGTATTAAATCAGAACTAGATCGTCGCTTAGGCTTTATCGACTTTGCCCGTTTACACTTTATATCGGCATTACACGGTACTGGCGTAGGTCATTTATTTGAGTCGGTAGATGAAGCGTACGAATCAGCTACTAAGCGTATAAGCACCGCAATGTTACGTCGTATTATGGACATGGCACAAGCAGATCATCAGCCGCCACTTGTTCGTGGTCGCCGTGTTAAGCTTAAATATGCGCATGCCGGTGGTTATAACCCACCACGTATCGTTATTCATGGTAACCAAGTTCATGATTTACCTGATAGCTATAAACGCTACCTAATGAACTACTACCGTAAAGCACTGAAAATTATGGGCACACCTATCAAAATCGAATTTAGAGAAGGTGATAACCCATTTGCCGGACGTGTTAATAAAATAACACTATCGCAAAAACGTAAAATTCGTGCGTTTAGTAAAGAAAACCGTAACAAATAGGTACTAGGTACTAGGTACTAGGTACTAAAATATTAAATGGCGTACATTAAATGTACGCCATTTTTTTGTTTAAAATAAAGTATTACGCAACCGCTTTATGAATAAGCCCAACAAGCGGCGCCGGTAATGTAATCTTACCTGTAAGTACAAACTCATGCGCTTCATCAGACATTTTTTGCCATGTACGGCGAATAATGCCAAGCCATTTTTGTTCATTATAATCTGGTTTTGCATTGGCAAACCCAAGCATGTAATGCTCAATAAACACCAAACTTGCTACATCTTCTACTAATTGGCTGTCTAGATTGCGCTTAATATCTTTTTTAGCAACAGCGTTATAAACACGGTTTTGGTCTGTATCGCTAAACCCAGCTTGTTTCATTAATTCAACGACTAGTGACGCATGAAAAATATAAAGAGCACTGCGCCATTGATGATAACCCTGTTTATTCATTTCAAAATCGCTACGTGGCGACTTCCAACGCTGAATATGCTGTGCACGCACTGCAATTTGCATAAGCTCATCGGCATCAGGTTTAAAGCGAGTTAGCATTTCGCTCATACGCTGTGAGTATAAATACTCTTTTGGAAAACTTTCTCCATTGTGCTGCTCAGTATTTGGGTCTTGGTTATTCGCTTCATCAATCAGCGTTATTACTTTATTAAACATGACGACCTTTATTATAATTAGTTTTTATCATTCTAAACGCTGATAAAACAATAAACTAGTGCCCCAATCAGTTATGAAGTGAAATTTGTTCAATCAAAAAGTAAAGCCTAGAGGCACAAGTTATAAAAGTAAGCGCATTGATTAAGTTAACTTGGTACTATATTGAGCACAAATTAAAATAAAAAAGCGCGACTAACTCGCCAATAACGGATGACTATGTTTAAAAAAAGTATTTTAGCTATTTGTTTAGCTGTTGCACCACTACCAAGCCTAGCCGACAGTAACACTGATTTAAAAACGATTATTGATAACCATTGGCAAAATGCAAAAGCCGAAAAAATATTCTTTCGTACCGATCCAGACGGCTGGAAACCCAGTGGTACATTGCCACATTGGACCGAGCAAGCCATTGCGAAGCGCCAAGCTTACAACAACAGTGTGTTAAAAAACTTAGCTAGTATTGACCCTAAAACGCTCAATAGCGAGCAGCTAATGAACTATCGTTTATTTAAATATGAGCGAGAAACAGAGCAGCAAAGCTACCTTTTTCAAGATAAGTATTTTCAAGTTAACTTTTTAAGTGGCTGGCATACTTACTTTGCCGAAGCACCGGCTAATATGGCGTTTTTAACGCCTGATGATTACAACGCATTTTTAGTAAGCCTTGCCGACTACCCTCGCTTTAATCAAGAAAACATTAACTTGATGAAAGAAGGTATTGAAAAGGGTTACACGCACTACTGCAAAACATTTGAAAATTACAGCCAGAGTATTAACGCTCATATTGTTAAGCAACCTGAAAACAGCGCCTTATACGAGCCCTTTACACGCATACCAAATACATTTACAGCAGAGCAAAAGGCAACATACCAAAACAAAGCAAAAGCCTTAATTAGCTCAAAAGTAGTTCCGGCTTATCAACACTTTTACGACTTTTTTGAAAACGATTACATGCCTAACTGTAGAGCGCAGCCGGGTATTTCAAGCGTTAAAGGCGGGCTTGAGTATTACAAATATACAGTTAATTACTACACCACAACCAATGCCACACCAAAGCAAATACACGAGCTTGGCTTAAAAGAAGTGGCACGTATAAAAACACAAATGCAAAACATCATTGATAAAGTAGGCTTTGATGGCTCTTACAGCGATTTTTTAGAATTTTTAGCAACCGACGAGCAATTTTACGCAACAGACGCGCAAGACCTGCTTGAAAAAACAGCCTTTATTACGCAAAAAATGTATGGCAAGTTACCAACCTATTTTAATCATTTACCACGTAATACCTTTACTATAAAAGGCTCAGCGAGTCGCGGCGCGTTTTATATGCCACCTGCTGATAACCGCTCCCCTGGCACTTACTTTTTAGCCTCAACACCTAAATTGCAACCTTTGTATAATTTAGAAGCGCTAAGCCTGCACGAGGCAATACCAGGGCACCATTTACAAAACGCTATTGCAATGGAGTTAGATGTACCCGAATTTAGACGCACACTTAGCCATTCAGCATTTGGTGAAGGCTGGGCACTTTACACCGAACGTTTAGGTAAAGAAGCCGGCTTTTATCAAGACCCATACAGCGACTTTGGTCGTTTAGGTTACGAAATGTGGCGTGCCGTGAGACTCGTTGTTGATACCGGTATTCATGCATTTGGCTGGAGCCGCCAAAAGGCAATTGACTACTTGGCAGATCACACTGCTTTGCCACAAAGCGCGGTCGAGGATCAAATAGATCGTTATATTTCATGGCCAGGCCAAGCGCTCTCTTACAAAATGGGCGAAATAAAAATACGCGAACTACGTGCAAAAGCCGAAAAAGAGCTAGGTGCTAAGTTTGATATACGCAGCTTTCACGACACCGTAATCGGCCAAGGGTCACTCCCTATGGAAGTGCTAGAAGATGTAATAAACGATTGGATAACAGAGCAAAAATCAGCTATTTAAATTTTAATAGAGACGGCTTACTTAGCCGTCTCTATTAGTTAAGTAAACTGCCGAGCTAATTAAAATACCTAACCATTAATCCTCACCCGCTTTTGCTTCGTACCACTTTAGAGTTTAAAAACCTGAGCAAACCTATGAGCAAACGTATTTTATATTGGCTACAAAACGATTTACGAATAGACGACAACCCTATTTTAAGCGAACTTGCTACTGGGCAATGTGCGCTCGATATTGTATTTGTAATAAACCCGCACTGGTTTAAAAATAATAACCACCAACAAAAGCCATATGGCGTGCACAAACAACAGTTTTTAATGCAAAGCTTATTTGAGCTGCAACAAGCACTTATTGAACGCGGGCAAACTCTTCACGTACTTGAGGGCGAAACTTTTAGTGTTTTAAAGCAGCGCATAGCTGAGCAACACATTGACGAAGTAGTGTGCAGTGAACATGTTGGAACCTATGAGCAGCGTCAACTCGCCCGACTAAAAGCACATTGCTCACATGTCATATTTAAAACAACTCAACAAGATACTCTATTTCAACAAAGTGATCTCCCTTTTGATTTAAACGAGCTACCTAAAAGCTTTACCCCATTTAGAAAAAAAGTAGAGGCGGTAAACATACCTATAACAACCTCAACCCTGCCTAAAGGTTTACTCCCTCAACCTATAACATTATGTGCGGCCAAACCAATTGAGCTTAGTGAATATACTGATGACAACAACGCGATAATGCACGGCGGATTTAAAAGTGTGCAAGCTCATTTAGCGCAGTACTTTTCGGGCTTACTGCCAAGTACCTATAAAACAACTCGAAACGAGCTTGATGGCTTTAATAACACCACAAAATTTAGTACCTGGCTTGCCTTTGGCTGTGTAAGTGCACGGCAAGTTTATAAAGCGGTTGAAGAGTACGAACATAAACATATTGCAAACGAATCTACTTATTGGATTAAGTTTGAATTGCTATGGCGAGAGTATTTTAAATGGCATGCACTCAATGCGGGCAACAGCCTGTTTAGCTTTAAAGGCCAAAAACAAACCAAGCCCCTTACTACGTTTATGCCAAATCGCTTTGCAGCGTGGTGTAATGGCTCAACGCCCTACCCATTAGTCAATGCCATTATGAATGAGCTTAATGCTACTGGTTATATATCAAACCGAGCAAGACAAGTTGCAGCAAGTTGTTTAGTTAACGAACTTGGCCTTGATTGGCGCTATGGCGCGGCTTATTTTGAACAACAATTGATTGATTACGATGTAGCCGCTAATTGGGGTAATTGGCAATATATAGCGGGTGTAGGGGTCGACCCGCGTGGTGGTAGGCACTTTAATATTGAAAAACAAACCGCGCAGTTTGATCCGCACGCTGTTTACACTAATAAATGGCAAGGCAATGAAAATACCAGCACACAGCTGGATACTTTAAACGAAGTTGATTGGCCAATTTAAGCCGCCAATCAACTTTTACCAAATAACGTTTAAAACAGCTCAGCAATGCCTATATTAATGGCAAAGCCGCCTAACGTTAAAAACAAAAATAAACACAGCGCCAGTAACAGCGGTTTAATACCCGCTTGGCGAATTGCCCCAACATGTGTGCGTAAACCCAAAGCCACCATAGCAATAGTGAGTAATATATTATCAAACCATACAATAGCGCTTGTAACCACTTGAGGAATAATAGAGAGTGAATGCACACCACTTGCCACAATAAATAACACTGCAAACCAAGGGATGGTAATACCCGTTTTTTGCTCGCCGCCATGCACGTTATTGTTTGTTTTTGCATGCTTTTTACTTTGCCAAAACGATAAACCCACTAAAAATGGCGCAAGCATCATTACGCGTAGCATTTTTTCTATAACGGCGGTATCTGCAGCATTGGCGCTTACAGCAGTGCCCGCTGCAACCACTTGCGCTACTTCATGAATAGTTGAGCCTACAAAAATACCGTAAGCGTGTTCACTCAGTCCCATAAACTCAAACATGATTGGGTAGGCAAACATGCTTAACGTGCCAAACACCACCACCGTTGCCACCGCTACCGATACTTTATGTGCCTGCGCTTTTATAACTGGCTCGGTTGCCATTACAGCTGCTGCGCCACAAATAGAGCTACCTGCGCCAATTAATATTACTGTTTGCTCATCAAGCTTAAATACGCGCTTACCTAGCTGCACTGCCAAAATAAATGTGCCTAACAGCATTACTATATCGGTTAATAGGCCATGCCAGCCTACACCCGCTACTTGCGCAAAAGTAATTCTAAACCCAAATAAAATAACGCCCGCTTTGAGTAATATACTTTTAGCGTAATCAACACCTATATCGGTTTGCGTAGCAATACGCGAAAACACACTGTTACCCACAATAATGCCAAGCACTATACCAATAGTTAAAGAGCTAAATTGCGCACTTTGCATTATAGGTAACTTACTTAATGCAACAGATGCCCCCGCCAAAACAACCACCAGCAGCATACCTAACCACCAGCGCGCATCGCCGTATTGCATAGTATTAATACCCAAATTTTTAATAGCGCTAAGCATAATATTCTCTCAATTGAACAACGTTAAACTGTTGACTTCATTTTAAGAAAGCGCAAAATATAACTCCAATACATTAAAATCATGATTCGATAACTTAAAGTTATGTGATTTGAGAGACACAATGAACTTGCATGCACTTCGGGTGTTTTATACGGTAGCAAAGCTTGGTAGTTTTTCAGGCGCAGCTGAGGCGCTTTTTATAAGCCAGCCTGCGGTATCTAAAGCGCTAAAAGAACTTGAGTATCAGCTAAATATACAACTTATTGAGCGCGCATCTAAGGGTAAAAAACTCACCTTGAGTGAAGGCGGACAAGCACTTTTTGAACATGCTCGTAGTATTTTTGCCATTGAGAAAGCCGCCATTGAAGATATTAAATCGCGCACAGGGCTTAAGCGTGGCACGCTCGTTATAGGCACTAGTACAACCATTGCCAGCTATTGGCTACCGCCCTATTTAGCTAATTTTTGCGCGCAGTACCCCCATATTAAAGTAGAAGTACAAGTGGCTAATACCGCGCAAATTGAGCTTGCCCTACTAGAATGTACTATCGATTTAGCACTGGTTGAAGGCACACCTATCGAGCCGCATATTATAAGTAAGCACTGGCAAAACGATTTAATGAGTATCGTTATACCCAGTAACTTTAAGCCCGCTAAAAACTTAAATGCATGGTTAAACAAACAGTTTTGGCTACTGCGCGAGCCGGGCTCGGGCACTTTAGAAATGTCGGTTAAGTTATTAGCCCAACATGGCGTAATAGCAGAGCGCAGTATGCAATTGGGCAGCAACGAGGCAATAGCAAGGGCTGTTGCTCAAGGTATGGGGGTCGCTTTATTGCCAAACGTAGTTACTGAGGATTTAGTGCAGTTAGGTAAATTAACGCGCCTGAGCCAAAAAAATAACGAGCAACTCTCTCGGCCACTTTATCAACTGCATTATAAAGACAGACCGTCTTCACACGCTGCGCAAGCGTTCGAAAAAAGCCTGTTTAGTGAATAGTGATTATGTGAGTTAAACTAGAACTGATCTGTAAGTAACGAATGAGCGGTTTGAAGACACTGGTTATACCCATATCGTGGTTGTTTAAGAGCGCGCCGGAAAGCCAATTCGAAAACATGCGCTTGTTACTCCATTTATCTAATGTATTAATTCATGTTAGAGGAAGTTACACTGAGCGTATTTAAACCACTAAGTGAATTCGAAAATTCTCGACCATCTCCTACGATTGAAGTGACTAAGTCAAAAAACCAAGGGTCAGAGTGGGGAGATGTTACGACTGATTCAATGAGAGTATTTAAATCCAACTTGACAGTATATCCTGCTCTGTAGGAATCTAAGATAGATCTAATCTCTTCTGGATCTTCTGAATACGGGGCGTGTCCCCCTATGACATCATTTACAAAACCAAAGTCTCTGAAACATAAACGAAATTCATTCTCGAAAGAATATGGCATGCTTTTGCAATAAATGTGTGTTAAAAGGTTGTCGCCTCTAGCTGGCATTTGGTTTTTAAAGTCTAAGTATTCAATAAGTCCACCTAGTACAGTATAGTTTTTGTTTTTTCCTAATGATGATTTAAGTCGACCTATAGTAGACTTAATTGCAATTCCGTTGTGATGATTACAGTATAACTTCCACATATGATAAGACTCATGAGTGCTGATATTCCAGCAAGTCACATAAGAATTGTAGATGGCAGCCTCATACATATTTCTTTGTAAATCGATCTCCCTCGATTTTTGTTCGGATTGCGGAACTTGCGCCATTCCTGCTTCTGGCATTCCGCCAAACTGAACTTTACTGTTACCAAAAAACTGAGGAGCAAATTTGGTATTTAGAATTCTTTCTACAAGTGATTCCCAATGTGCAGTTGGAACTTTCCCCTCCAACGGGTCAATTTCCCAGTTTTTATCTAATCTTGCAAACCAAAGGGATTGAGTTGAAAGTAAAGAAATAAACTTGCTCAAATCCATGTACTTCCAAATCACTGTATCATCATATAGGGTTTCGCCATTTGTAAATGGCTGAAAAACATTTTTGGAAATCTCTTCAGATCGCTCTGTTCGCACAAAACTAACTTCATCAGCCCACCGCTCAATATATAAAACGGTATCAGTATCACTCGCAAGTATATTGAAATTTGTTACAGAATCACCTAACGTAACTGAGACGCTGTAATGGGTATTGAGCCCCGTAATATTTCGTTCACAGTTAACCAACTCAAATTTCTCGAGAGAGTGAGTTTTTCTAAGCTGTTTGATTTGTTTTAAGTTCACCTTTACCACTCATACTAGAAGAAACAATTTATAGTGCGCCCATCATGCAAAAATCAAAGATAGCCAAATGGGTCATACCTCGACTTCACACATTAAAATACCAGGAGACTAGTTATATGAGTCCAGCAGCTACCTCATAAACCTATTTGCTAAATCGGTAAACCAAATACGAGCAAGCTGAACTTACAAACCCTGAGTTAAATCTTGCGCTAACGTACCCGTTGGTTTTTCAATTACGCGTATTAACTCTTTGCCATTTTGTTTAACAATAAACGTAGGTGTGTATTGTAAGTCGTGAGCCTGTGCAATGCCTGCATCGTCTTGCTTGTTGTAACCTACGGCCACATAGTCAATGCTTGCAAGTTGTACTTTCGATGCATCAAGTAACTTAATGAGCTTTGGCACTTCGCGCTCACTGTCGTGGCACCACGTTCCAAATAATACAATAAGCTCTTTGCCTTCTAGCTTTTGCATTAGCGCTATATCTTGCGTCGTTGGCGTAAACGCCTTGTAGTGTTCGTTAAACTTGTCGTAGTCGCTTAGCAGTGCTTGCGTACTTATCTCGCCCGAAAATGGCGCCGTAGCAGCGCAGATTATAAGCGGCATGCTTAAAGCGCACAGTAAAATTAATTGTTTAAACATAAGGTACTCTTTAAGTAGGTATTTAATTAAGTATTAAATAAAGCATTTAACGACTATACCCAATATTGAGTGTGGAGTGAACAACTCAAAACCGTTACTTTTTATCCATAAAAAAGTTAACTTGCGATAAGTTAGTTAAATATTCTCGCCTTACGTTTTTATTCTCAGCTAGCTTGTCTAAATCACCAATCAAGGTAACTAGTTTATTATGAGAATGGCTGCTTGTTTTTTTAAACTCGTCTTGCTTTTCGTCACTCTCAACACGCTCTTTTTTATTCATGTTGTAGCTGTTTTCGTTTTCTTCAAGCCAAATATCGTCAATTAAGCGAATGTTGCTTTTACTAATGGTTTGTTCTTGCATCGCCATTTGCAGCTCGTATTGATTGGTTTGCGGATTAAACTCAAACATTTTTGTATCAACATCAACCTCGTGAGACTGATCAAGCCCCACAAGTTCTTTATTTTTAACCGCAGTACCTACGTTATAACTCTCTTCTTTGTTGTAGTAATCAGGGCGACTGTATTGATAATCAAAGTGGCTACTTACATTTTTACTTTGCGTTACACCGCTAAGATCCCCTAATTGGGCTTGTTCAGTCGCTTGGCTTAGCTCAATTGTACTTTTAGGCTGATAATCGCCGTTATCAAGCGCATAAGAAAATGTAGCATCAAAATCAGCGAGCTTAGAAATACCCGCTCCTAATGTATTTGGCGCCTTATTACCAAGCCCTTGGTAACGGGCATCGTTTGTAATCATGTTATCAACCAAATCGGCAACCATGGCGCGCCCGTCATTAAAGTGCTGATCTGCAAGTGACTCCAAATTGCTATAACGCTCAGCCGCTGATGACATACTCGTAAAAGCGCCTTTAAACAATGCAAAACCTTGCTGCATTGCCTCGTCGCCTTTGCGCCCAAATGCCGACTCTTTATCGTCTTTGGTGCTGTTTACTCGGCTATCTTCTAGGCTTTGATCGAGCGACGCTAAATACCGCTGCACTTGCTGCGTGTCTTTAGCACCAATGGTCGACATATCGAGTGCAAAGTCTATTTCGTTTTGCCCACTTTCTGATTTAAACACAAGTGCTTGCTGATTCGATGCTTCATCAATTGAGTAACTTAAATCAAGCGTGTTTTCGCCTATATCAAGCACATCATTTTGCGTTGTTGAAAACGACACATTAAAACCAGATAACTGCTGATGATTAAAATCAGCTAAAAAGTCTAAGTTTATATCGCCTTGGTTTACCGGCACATAACGGCTGTTAGCATATTGACTGACTTTAAAAAACTCATCAGCCATTTCACCTACACCTGCAAGTACTTCAGTTAGCGCCTGATGCTCAGCCTCTGACAAATCCCCTTCTACTTCATAGCTAAGGCTAAAATTATCAGCCGTTTTACCAGCACTTTCATCATAACCTTGCGATGAGTTAAAGGTAATATTAATAATATCGCCTTCTTTGGTTTTTACTGATAATTGAAAGCGGTAGTTATCGTCATCCTCATGCTTGCTGCGATTAATACTCTCCATATAAGGGTTAAGCGCACGCTCAACACGCTGCTGACTAGAGGCTAAAAATGATGTTTGTTGATGCCCTAATTGCCCCAGGTTAAATAAAATATCACTGGTGTTAGCGTAAGCACCCTGAATATCTTTTACCGATTTATTTAAGCGTTGTATGAGCTTATCGCTATGCTCATTTTTAAGTAGCCCTTCTTGCTGACTCGTTATTACAGTACGTATAGCTAACTCTTCAGCGCTGTAGTGGTAGTTCGATATATTTGCTTTTTTTGCAGGAGTGATCAGCACCGAAAGTTGTTGTTGCAGTAATTGGGCAACTTTTTCGTCGCTAAACTGACTGAGAAAATCGGACGTTATTTTGGGTGATAGCTCTGTTGCTAACTCTGGTATTAATTTTGGCGCTATTTCGAGTGGGCTATGTTGCAGTTTGCTGCTAAGGGTATGGTTTGCATTATCAACTGGCAGTACTTGCTTTGTCGCTAAACTAGAGTGGTTATTTAACCCATTGTTAATCATGATCATCCTTAATCGCAAACTGCTATTAAGTATATATCGGTCGGCCAACTAAAAACTTGAGCGATTTATAACCTTGTTACTTAAATTACAAATAAAGTAACAAGGTTATCTAGGGCGTGTTGATCTTTGCGGATTAAAACTCGCTCTATTTAGGGGAGTTTAATCGCTAATTTTAGCGATTAATTGTGCCTTAACTTGGCTTATCGGTCACGGCTCCGGTAGAAGCTGAACTTACTGTTCTGGCATATTTTGCTAGTAATCCGCGGGTGTATTTTGGCGCAGGTTGTTGCCAACGTTGTTTCCTACTGGCCATTTCTTCATCAGTAATATTAAGAGTCATTTCACGGCTTTGCGCGTCAATAGTAATGCTGTCACCATTTTCTACTAGTGCAATGGCGCCGCCTTCGTAAGCTTCTGGTGTAACGTGCCCCACAACAAAACCCCTACTACCACCTGAAAAACGACCATCGGTAATAAGCGCCACATCGTTACCTAAACCTTTACCCATAATAGCTGAAGTGGGGCTTAGCATTTCACGCATACCTGGGCCACCTTTAGGACCTTCATAGCGAATTACTACAACGTCTCCGGCTACTACTTGCCCATCTATAATAGCGGCAAAGCCTTGCTCTTCTGAGTCATATACTTTTGCGTTGCCGGTAAAGCGTAAACCCTCTTTACCCGTAATTTTTGACACTGCTCCTTCTGGCGCTAAGTTGCCAGCTAATATAACTAAATGACTGTCTTTTTTAATTGGCTGATCAAAAGGTAAAATAATATTTTGCCCTGCTGGGTAATCTGCTACATCGGCTAAATTTTCGGCCATGGTTTTGCCTGTCACTGTCATACAGTCACCGTGCAGCATACCGGCATCTAATAAACGCTTCATCAGTGGTTGAATGCCACCAATTTCAATCAACTCCGACATTAAATATTGACCGCTTGGGCGCAAGTCGGCAATTACTGGTGTTTTATCGCCAATACGCACAAAGTCATCCAATGTTACTTCAACGCCTACCGCATCAGCCATAGCAATTAAATGCAGCACCGCATTGGTTGAGCCGCCTAAGGTAATGATCAGCGTAATTGCATTTTCAAACGCTTTTTTGGTCATAATATCGGAAGGTTTAATGTCATGCTCTAGCAAATAAACAATCGCTTTACCCGCATCAATACAGTCTTGTTTTTTGTTTTGTGAAATAGCATTTTGCGCAGAACTATTTGGCATACTCATGCCTAAAGCTTCAATTGCTGAGGCTAACGTATTTGCCGTGTACATACCACCACACGAACCGGCCCCTGGTATGGCTGTTTTTTCAATATGTTCTAATTGCGTAATTGGAATATCGCCTGCCGCGTAGCTGCCCACCGCTTCAAATACCGAAACTATATCGGTATGATTTTCACCGGGTAAAATTGTACCGCCGTACACAAATATAGAGGGGCGGTTTAAACGTGCTAAGCCCATTAAGCAACCCGGCATATTTTTATCACAACCGCCAATAGCAATAATACCGTCGTGGCCCATACCCGCCGATACCGCTTCTATAGAGTCGCAAATTACTTCGCGTGATACTAAAGAATATTTCATCCCTTCGGTGCCCATAGAAATACCATCGGATACGGTAATGGTATTATAAATAACGCTTTTCGCACCGGCGCTATCTACGCCTTTACCCACTTCTTCGGCAAGTGTATTAATGTGCATATTGCACGGTGTTACCATAGACCATGTAGAGGCAATACCAACTTGAGATTTTTTAAAATCGTCATCATTAAAACCTACCGCTCGTAACATAGAACGACTAGGAGCCTGAGCGCTACCATCTACAATTTTTTGTGAATATTTACGTGGTTTTTCAGAAGTCATTTCTTACCTTACCTACTTTTTACAAGGTTTATTAATAGAACAAATTATAAAAACAAGCCCCACCTTGCATAATTAATGCGGTAGGGCTTGCTATAATAGATGGTTTTAACTTTTAAAGCAGTTAAAGTTTACAGACTTGTAATCGCTTTAAGGCAAATAGCTTTTACCCATTAAATAGCTGTCAACCTCACGCGCGCAGCGTCGACCTTCATCTATTGCCCACACAATTAAGCTTTGTCCGCGACGACTATCGCCTGCGGCAAATACGCCAGGCTTGCTTGTAGCAAACTTATCGTACTGTGCTGCAATATTAGAGCGAGCATCTTGCTCTAAACCAAATTGTGCAACAAGGCCACCTTCTGGCCCCATAAAGCCCATAGCAATCAGTACTATATCGGCAGGAATTATCTTTTCACTGCCCGCTACTTCTTGTGGCACCATTTGCCCTTTATCGTTAAGTTGCCAAGTAATATCTACAGTGTGCACAGCTTTAACATTACCTTGCCCGTCACTTTCAATTTTTTTAGTCATCACTAAATATTGACGTGGATCTTGGCCTTGCACTGCAATAGCTTCTTTTTGGCCGTAATCAACCAACAAACGTTTTGGCCATTGTGGCCAAGGATTGCTGCTCTCGTCGCGTTGCTCGGGTGGACGAGGCATAATTTCTAGCTGAATAGCACTTTTACACTGATGGCGAAGCGCAGTACCAATACAGTCGGTGCCGGTATCACCGCCACCTATAACCACTACATTTTTGCCTTTCGCATTAATGAACGCTCCGTCTTGATGTTCGCTATCGAGCAAGCTTTTGGTATTGGCTGTTAAAAAGTCCATCGCAAAATGCACACCGTTAAGCTCGCGCCCTGCAACGGGTAAGTCGCGCGGTACTGTGGCACCAATACATAACACGACTGAGTCAAAGTCAGTTTCTAACTGCGCCACACTAATGTCTTTGCCTACTTCAGTATTAGTAACAAAAACAATGCCTTCTTGGGCTAAAATATCAACCCGACGTTGCACTAATTCTTTTTGTAGCTTCATGTTTGGAATACCATACATTAGCAAGCCACCAATGCGGTCGGCGCGCTCATATACAGTAACCATATGGCCAGCTTTATTTAACTGTGCTGCAGCGGCAAGGCCCGCTGGGCCCGAACCAATTACGGCTACATTTTTACCAGTGCGAGATGCAGGTGGCTCAGCAACCACCCAACCTTGCTTAAAGGCATGATCAATAATTTCTTTTTCATGTAACTTAATAGCCACCGGATCGGCGTTAATACCCAGTACACATGCCCCCTCACAAGGGGCTGGGCATACACGCCCAGTAAACTCAGGAAAGTTATTGGTTTTATGCAATAGCTCTACTGCATCTTGCCAGCGGCCGCGATAAATTAAGTCATTCCACTCCGGTATTACATTATTTACCGGACATCCTGCTACTGCCGGTGCAAATTCTGATTTTGCCGACTGACAAAACGGCACGCCACAATCCATACAACGCGAAGCTTGCTGCTCTACATCTGCTTGTGGTATTTCTTCATATACTTCCAGCCAGTCAATTAAACGTTCACCTGCGTTACGCTCAGTTGGCAAGGCACGACCTACGTTGATAAACCCTGTTGGATTTCCCATAATATATTCTCCTTGGCAGCTTAAGCTTTAGCGCTAGCTATGTTGTTTAAATGAATGTCGAATGCTTCAACGGCAATATCATATTCCGAGGTGAATTTTCCGCTACTGCGTACATCATTCATATAACCTTGCATGCGTTTGTAATCAATCGGCATTACTTTAACAAAGCGCTTAACATTGCTGTTCCAATCTTTTAATAAATCACTGGCAACATCTGAACCTGTAGCATCAAAATGTTGGCTAATTAAGGCTTTTAATTCGTGGCTTTCAGCGTCGGTATCTACACTTTCAAGTGCGACCATTTCCATATTGCATTTAGCCGCAAAGTCATTATTTACATCAAGTACGTAAGCAACACCGCCCGACATACCTGCAGCAAAGTTTCGACCAGTTGCGCCCAAAATAACCACTTTACCGCCGGTCATGTATTCACAACCGTGATCCCCCACACCTTCAACAACGGCTGTTGCGCCCGAGTTACGTACACAAAAACGCTCCCCCGCTATACCGCGTATAAAGGCGCTACCAGAAGTTGCTCCAAAAAAGGCCACATTACCAATGAGGATATTTTCACTAGCAGCAAACTTAGCTTGTTTACTAGGGTACACCACTAAATTTGCGCCAGAGAGTCCTTTACCAAAGTAGTCGTTGGCATCGCCTTCAAGTTCAAAACGTAAACCCCTGGTTGAAAAACAACCAAAGCTTTGCCCCGCTGAGCCGTTAAACTTAACCTTAATAGTATCTTGCGGTAAGCCATCTGCATGGTACTTTTTAGAGATTTCGTTAGAGATCATCGCCCCTATGGTTCTGTCGGTGTTAATCACATCGTATTCAAGCGCCACACTTTGCCCAGACTCTAGTGCCGCTTGAGCATCTTTGATCATTTTGCGATCGATAATGTCGTCGATTAAATGCTTTTGCTTTATTGATTGATACAGAGTTTCGTTTTCAGCGCATTCTGCTTTGTGTAATAGTGGAGTTAAGTCAACGCCTTGGTATTTCCAATGGTCAACATCTTTGCGCTGCGTAAGGCACTGAGTTTGGCCCACCATTTCTTCAATACTTCTAAAGCCAAGCTCAGCCATAATTTCGCGTAAACCTTCTGCCATCATGGTAAAAAAGTTAACTAAAATATCGGCACGACCAGTAAACTTGTCGCGCAGGCCTTTATCTTGTGTGGCAATACCAACTGGGCAGGTATTTAAATGACACTTACGCATCATAATACATCCCTCAACCACCAATGCTGTGGTAGCCATGCCGTACTCTTCTGCACCAAGCAGCGTTGCAATGGCTAAGTCGCGTGGCGTTTTAAGTTGCCCATCGGTTTGTACCGTAATACGGCTACGCAGTTTATTACGCACCAAAGTTTGATGCGTTTCAGCCAAACCCAGTTCCCACGGTAAGCCCGTATGTTTAATTGAGCTCAGTGGTGACGCACCGGTGCCGCCATCGTGGCCCGCAATCAGTACCACATCGGCATAGGCTTTTGCCACACCCGATGCAACCGTACCTACACCCGCTTCTGATACTAATTTAACGTTAATGCGCGCGTCGCGGTTGGCGTTTTTAAGATCAAAAATAAGTTGCGATAAATCTTCAATAGAATAAATATCATGGTGTGGCGGCGGCGAAATTAAGCCCACCCCTGGCGTAGAGCCACGAGTTTTACCTATCCATGCATCTACTTTATCGCCGGGTAATTGCCCACCTTCGCCCGGTTTAGCGCCCTGCGCCATTTTTATTTGTAGCTCATCGGCATTCGCTAAATAATGGCTAGTAACACCAAAACGACCCGAAGCCACTTGTTTAATTCGCGAATTCATCGAATCGCCATTTTCAAGCGGTGTATAACGAATTGGGTCTTCGCCGCCCTCACCGCTGTTACTTTTACCGCCAATGCGGTTCATAGCTATAGCTAAAGTAGTGTGTGCTTCCCACGAAATTGAGCCAAACGACATAGCACCCGAGGCAAAGCGTTTAAAAATGTTGGCAACCGGTTCCACTTCGCTCAAGGCAATAGCAGGACGATCGCTATTCAATTGTAATAAACCCCGTAAGGTAAAGGCTTCTTTACTTTGATCGTCCACCGTTTTTGCATACTGCTTAAACTGCTCAACATTATTACTGGCTGTTGAATGCTGCAGTAAGCGAATTACCGTGGGATTAAATAAGTGCCGTTCACCATCATGACGCCACGAGTATTCTCCGCCCGTAGGCAGTAGTTTATCTATAGCAATGCGGTTGGCCTCAGGGAAACCCTCACGGTGGCGTAATAGCGCCTCTTGGGCAATTTGATCTAGGCTTAAGCCTTCAATACGGCTAACCGTACCGGTAAAGTACTGATCAATAACCTCAGAGTTAATGCCCAAGGCTTCAAAAACTTGCGCACCTAAATACGACTGTAGCGTTGAAATACCCATTTTAGAGAAGGTTTTCAACAAGCCGCTGCCTACCGCTTTGGTGTATTTTTGGGTAATTTGTTCATTTGTTAAGTTAGTATCAAGTACGCCTTCATCACGTAAACCATACATGCTCTCTAGGGCTAAATACGGGTTAACTGCCGCAGCGCCATAACCAATAACAGTAGCAAAATGATGCGTTTCGCGTATATCACCCGACTCCAAAATTATATCGGCAGATGAGCGTAGTTTTTCACGAATTAAATAGTGATGCACCGCTGCTGTTGCCAATACCGAAGGTATAGCAACATGGTCGCTGTCTACGCCACGGTCACTTAAAATGAGTATTTCATAATCATCTTCAACGGCATTTTTGGCATATAAACAAATACGATCCAGTGCTCTTTTTAGTGCACCTGGCCCACCGCTGGCTTTAAAAGTAATGTCGATCGTTTTAGCTTGAAGATGATTGTTATCTATATACTGTAGTTTGCGTAATTGCTCATTGGTCAATACAGGCTGTTCTATTTCAACCTTATGGCAATGCCCAGGTGTTTCATCGAGCAAGTTAAGTGAGCGGCCAATATAACCGCGCAACGACATAACCAACTCTTCACGAATAGGGTCGATGGGTGGGTTGGTTACTTGCGCAAATAACTGCTTAAAATAATGTGATAATTGTTGCGGGCGATGCGACAGCACTGCAAGCGGCGTGTCGGTACCCATAGCGCCTAGTGGCTCTTTAGCCGTACCAACCATACCCGCCAGTACTAGGTTAAGATCTTCGCTGGTGTAACCAAATGCTTTTTGTATTTTTCGCAGCTCTGCCAATGGCGGCTGGGCAAAAGACGCGCTAGGAACGGGTAAATTGTCTAATTCAATTTTGTTTTCAGCTAACCAACGAGCATACGGCTGAGCCGAGCTAACGTGTTGTTTTACTTCGTCATCACTAATAATGCGACCTTGCTCTAAGTCAGCAATAAATATTTTACCCGGTTGCAAACGCCCTTTTTCAACAACCGTTGATTGATCAACGCACAATGCACCGGTTTCAGAGCCCATCACTAGCGTGCCATCTTCGGTTAACAAGTAACGCGAAGGGCGCAAACCATTACGGTCAAGTGTTGCACCAATAACGTTGCCATCGGTAAACGATAACGATGCTGGGCCATCCCAAGGCTCCATAATACACGCATAGTATTCATAAAATGCGCGCTTGGTGGCATCCATATTGGTTTGTGTTTGCCATGCTTCTGGCACCATCATCATCATTACTTGCGCCAAAGACCGCCCGCTGAGCACTAATAGCTCAATAGCCATATCAAGATTAGCCGAATCTGAGTTATCGTTATTACACACCGGATTTAACATATTCAATTCAGCATCGCTAAAATTAACCGAGCTAAACAATGCCTCACGAGCATTCATCCAGTTAATATTACCGCGTACCGTATTAATTTCACCATTGTGGGCTATATAACGAAACGGCTGCGCGCGGCGCCAAGCAGGAAAAGTGTTGGTTGAAAAACGAGAATGAAACATCGCCATTCCCGAAATAGTACGCTCGTCTTGCAGATCAAGGTAATACTGGCGCACTTGCTCGGTAGTAAACTGGCCTTTATAAACAATTTTGGTAGATGACATTGAGGTTACATAAAATTCGTCACGTTCGGTGAAATCTAAACCATTAATTTTATGCGAGGTGTATTTACGCAGCACAAACAGCTTACGTTCAAATTCTTGTGCGCTTAGCGCTTGCGGCTTAGCAATAAACACTTGCTCAATATTTGGCTCGCTTTCAAATGAAGCCGCGCCTAACATAGAGTTATCGCCCGGAACATCCCGATACCCTATTAAGGTTAAACCCAGTTCGGCAATATTTTGATTTAGTATTTTTTTACACGCGTCGCTAAGTGCTTTATCGCGCGGGAAAAAAATCATCCCCACACCATAGTTTAAGGCGCTTGGCAGCGTCCACCCTAGCTTTGCGGTTTCTTGACGGAAAAACTCATGAGGAATTTGAATAAGAATACCAGCACCATCACCACTTTTAACGTCAAACCCTGTTCCACCACGATGTTCCATGCAGCTGAGCATGGTGAGTGCATTTTCGATAATATCGTGTGACTTTTTACCCTTAAGGTTAGCGACAAAGCCAATGCCGCAACTGTCATGTTCAAATTCAGCGCGATAAAGACCTTGGGATTTTTTGCTCATATCATTCATTACTTATTCCTATTTCATCAGCCTATTGCTATCAGCTAAATTGTGCTTACTAATTAAGTCATATATTTTTATATACTCGAGGTATGCGCTTATCTCATTCAAAAAATCGTTAAAATGCCTAAAACAGCCACTGTAAAATCTTTTTGAATTTGTATAGTGCAGTATTTATTAGTGAAAACTTTAATCAAAGGGGGATAAAAACTAGCCGTAAAATAACGCTGAGTCAACTAAGAAATGAATATACATTCAGATTATATGAATATATATAGTCTAAAATAGTTATTAACAGCCCATTTACACTGCATTTAATAACTATGCCTTATGTTTTAAAAAAGCGCATAGTTGATTTGGATGGGTTTGGTCTTTTTAGTTATAAAAGTGCACCACTAAGGCCTGAGGGGCGAAACTAAGGGAGGATTGGTGCATCTTTAAAAAGTAAATAAGCAATAACATTTTTATAATAATTAAAGCGCAGCTGCAATTAATTACTACAAAACAATATTCACGCTAATGGCAGCGCAAAAAAATAAGCTTACCCTAAAACAGTAAGTCGCAGTTATGCAAAGGCCAAACAGTGAGTTTGGCTAGGTCTCACCTAAAAACTTAAGCTTAGAATATGTGGTTTCAATCTGCAAAACTCACTTTACCCATAGTAACGCCTGCAATTCCTTGGGCTTTATTATCAAGGTGTAGCTGCTCACCGGCTAAGCATTCGTTAGCTAAAATAGCAAAAAGTACCGCTTCTTTCGCGTCGGGATCAACCCCTAATGCGTGAGTATTTTTAAAACCTTTTATGGCCGGACAAAGCGTTACTAAATGTTGCATTAAGAGTAAATTGTGAATGCCGCCGCCACTGGCATACACCACACTATTGGGCGCCATTTTTACACACGTATTTAGCGCATTGGCAATAACCTCTGCGGTAAAGCGGTTTAAGGTGGCCATTACGTCTTGATGACTTAACTTTTGGGTATTTGAAGCCTGTTGCGCAGCCTCTAAATAAGCCAGATTAAACACTTCAGGGCCAGTAGTTTTTGGCATTTTTAGGGTTAAAAAATGATTGTCGCAAAGCGCTGTTAGTAACGCAGTATTAATAACGCCCGCTTTCGCTATCGCAGCGTTTTCATCGTAATGCATGTTATTAAAATAACGCTGCACATAGGCATCCATAATGGTATTACATGGGCCAATGTCAGAGCTAAATACTGCGTTGCTATCGCCATTTTGGGGTAAAAAAGTGAGGTTAGCTATACCGCCCATATTGAGCAAAATACGGTTTTCGTCAGAGCTTGAAAAAAACAAATAATCACCATACACGGCAAGTGGTGCGCCCTCGCCGCCTGCTGCTATATGCTTTTGCCTAAAATCGCCAATGGTAGTAATACCTGTAGTAACGGCTATTTGGTCGCTGTCGCCAATTTGTAAAGTGCCATTGTTAAAATCGTTATACTGATGCTGGCTTTTAGGACAGTGGTAAATAGTTTGTCCGTGGCTGGCTATTACATCTATATTGGCTGGGTTTACCTGCCAGCTGTTTAAACACTGATTAACCATGTCGCCATGTAATTTACCAACCCAAGGGTGCAGTAACGTAAGGTATTCTAAGTTGCATTCACGCTTGGCAAATACCTGCTTTATTTTTGTTTTATAATCATCGCTATAATCAACCGTAGTAAACTTTAAAACCTCAATTTGGGTATGCACACCCGCGGCAGTTATTTTACATAAGGCAACATCAAGTCCATCTAACGAGGTACCACTCATTAGGCCTATAATTAATCGGCTTGGCTTTAACGCACTGTTATAAAGCTTACTAATGTGTGGGTGCATAATAATTTCGCATCTATTGTTGTTAAGTTAATAGCATTCATTTTAGAGTAGTTTAAATAAAAGTTATAGCGCTATAGAAATCAGTTAATCCACTTATAAACTCACCTTAGAGTAAATACTCACACCTTGGGGTTGATTTTTTAACCGTGTGCCCAAAACTCCTGTATTAAGATATACATACTTAACCTGAGCTCTGGTTAAGAGATTTACTAACGTATTGAATCATCGTTATATTTGATTTTATTTTCTCTAGCCAGAGGTTTTCAGTGAAAACAAGGCGAATTTACGCGTCAATAGCTGGCCTATTGCAAGTAAATTCAACGCAGTTAGCGCTGAAAATAGCTGCTTGAGATAAGTTTATTATCCGGAGCTCAGGTTTCTTACTACTTATCTGCGCATTATTGTTTAGTTTCAACTTTGCTTTAAACACAAACTAAAACATTCAGATCAAAGTAGTTCACTCATCTATTGGAGATTTTATATGTCAGTAACCAGTCGACAACTCACGTTAGCATCACGCCCACACGGTGCTCCTACCGATGAAAACTTTGCATTAAAAACACTAGAGCTGCCGCCATTAAAAAATGGTGAAGTATTACTGCGTACCATTTACTTATCCCTTGACCCTTACATGCGTGGCCGCATGAGCGACGCTAAATCGTATGCCGACCCAGTAAATGTTGGCGACGTGATGGTTGGGGCAACTGTATGCCAAGTTCAAGAGTCTAAAAACGACTCCTTTAGCGAAGGCGAATGGGTATTGGCTTACACTGGTTGGCAAGACTACGCTATTAGCAACGGCGAAGGGTTAATGCAATTAGGCAAAGAGCCTGCTAATCCTTCGTATGCACTAGGTATTATGGGAATGCCGGGCTTTACCGCTTATATGGGATTACTTGATATTGGTGCACCTAAAGCAGGTGAAACCGTGGTCGTTGCTGCAGCAACAGGCCCTGTGGGCGCTACCGTTGGCCAAATTGCAAAAATTAAAGGCTGTAGAGTCGTCGGCGTTGCCGGTGGCAGTGAAAAATGTAAGCACGCAGTAGAAGTATTAGGTTTTGATGCCTGTATTGATCACAAAGCAGATAATTTTGCACAGCAACTTGAACAAGCCTGTGATAATGGTATTGATGTTTATTATGAAAATGTGGGCGGCAAGGTATTCGACGCCGTATTACCCCTTCTCAATACATCAGCACGCGTACCTGTGTGTGGTTTAGTGTCGCAGTATAATGCAACCAGCTTACCAGAAGGCCCTGATCGTTTGGGTATGCTAATGGGGCAAATACTCTCTAAGCGTATTAAGATGCAAGGCTTTATTATTTTTGACGATTATGGCCATCGTTATGATGAGTTTGCAACCGCTATGCAGCAATGGCTACAAGATGGAAAAATTCAATACCGCGAACATATAGTAGAAGGCATCGAAAATACCATTACTGCCTTTAACGATATGATCAGCGGGAAAAACTTCGGTAAAACCGTAGTTAAAATTAACAGCCCACTTTAAATTTAATGCGTTGTTATCTGTAGAAAATGGCAACGCAACAAGGATTACTATGATCAAGCTACATCATTTAAATAAATCACGCTCAAAACGTATTATCTGGTTACTAGAAGAATTAGCCGTAGATTATGAAATAGTTGCTTACCAACGTAATAAAGACACTTTTTTAGCCCCAGATGAACTTAAACATATTCATCAGCTTGGTAAGTCGCCGGTGATAGAAGATGATGGGATTATTGTTGCCGAGTCGGGCGCAATTACCGATTACCTCATTACTAAATACGGTAACGGAAAGTTTGCACCTAAAGCAGGCACTAGCGATTATGTTGATTATCAGCAATGGCTACACTTTGCCGAAAGCTCAGCTATTTTACCGCTGCTGCTTAAAATGTTTGTATTAAAAGATGGCGCTAAAACCCAGTTTTTAGAAGGTTACGCCGACGCCGAAACAGCTAAAGTAATAAGCTACTTTAACGATCGCCTAGAAGGCAAGCGTTACTTAGTAGGCGACACCCTAACCGGCGCCGATTTTATGATGTCGTTTATTGTCGAAATCGTTAAAAACTCAGGTCAACTAGCACACTTTAAAAACCTAGTTAAGTACGATGAGCAATTACAAAGCCATGAGAAGTTTCATACCGCACAAGAGCTTGAAGCTAAATACGATTAATAATTGTCTGGTATTAGCTTTACAGTTATACCAATTGCATTAAGTTAGTACACATTTAAAAAGGGCCTTGGGCCCTTTTTACGTTTGCTGTAATAATTTAAATTCCGCCTAGCTCGCGCTCGGTAATACACTCATCTGACGCCATTTCAAATTCGCGACACACTAACGGGCGGTTTTCGTAAATAGAACACATGAGTGTGTTGCGATCGAGGGCTTGGCACCAGCCATCATCGGCACGTTTCATTACTTCGCTGCCCCATTTATCGTATTCAATATAATGAAATGGCACACCGGTATCTGTCACTATGCGTACTTCTAATTGGCAGCAACAGGCTTGGCAATTAGCACACGTAACAGGCTCTGGGGTGGTGGTGAGGTTTTTAACCGGAATAACAATTTGAGGCATAGTGGCTTAATAAAATAAAGTAAGCCACTAGGATACACCAACTAAGCTCAAATCGGCAGAGTAAATCTATCTCTAGGGGCTATTTTAAAGGCTAACTAGGTTAAATTTAGCTAATATTATGCTAGCTGACGCGCCAGTAATTTCGCTTTAATATCACTGTAGCGCATCGCTTCACACAGCGCAAAACCACTCAATTGGCGCACTTTATTGCGTGCAAATAAAGGCACGCTCATGCCCGCTAAAAAGCGACATTGGGTTTCTACACCTACGTTATTAATGCCTTTACTGGCTAGATGCTGTAAAAACTCATCTACTTTTTGATAAATTACACTCTCATCAACAACATCTGCTTGCACTGAATATTCAAGCTTAACACTGTGGCCTCTGCATACTGAGCAATGGCCGCATTGCTGGGGCGCATTTTGATCGTCAAAATAACGGGCAAGGTTGTAGCTTAAACAGCTTTGCAACTCAAAAAAGCGTACCAATGCAGCTATACGTTTTATTTCGGCTTGTTCTTTATCGGTAAAATAATCATGCAGTTGCTGCGCAAGTTCAGGGTTGTTTATCACCTCACTATGCACTTTATACACTTGGGTAATACGTTTGGTTTCTAGGGTAATAAGCTGTTTTTCGGCTAAGTAGTCAAGCGCCGCAACCACTCGTTTTCGATCGACTTGCGCGGCTTGTGTCAGGCTATCAAAATTAAGCGTGCCCCATACTTTTTTAAAATCGGTATGGCTAAATATTTGCGTTAAAAATGCTTGGCGCTGCTCATCAAACTGGCCTAGCAACTCGTTTTTATCAACTAAAAACTTATATTTAAAATCGGCGTAGTAAGCGTATTGCGGCGTAATTGCACCTTGCATTTCTAGCTGTACTAACAAAGTTTTAAGCGCAAGTTGCCTAATATTACTGTCGCTTGAAAGGCTATATTCTTGCATTTCCCATTGCTGCTGCGAGCTGTGGTGCTGGCGAATATCGTTAATTACATGCTCAATACCGCTTAGCTCTGGGGTGTCGCCATACACAAAGTTCTCTACAGTATTTAACCCATCAAGGTTGGCTAAGGTAAAACACTGTGACGGGTTACCATCGCGCCCTGCTCGGCCTATTTCTTGGCTGTAGTTTTCAATCGATTTAGGTAAGTCGTAATGAATAACAAAGCGAATATCGGCTTTATCTACGCCCATTCCAAAAGCAATCGTAGCCACTACTACATTAATTTTACCACCCATAAAGTCATCTTGAATTTGCCATCTAAGTGTATCTTTAAGCCCAGCATGATACGCCACCGCTTGCAGCCCTTGATTGCTTAGCATATTAGCCACTTGTTCGGCACTTTGCTGCAAGGTAACATACACAATACCTGGGCCATTTTGTGCGCTAATAATGTTAGCAAGCTCGGTATTTTTATCCGCCGTTTTTACACTCAGCACACTTAAGTCTAAATTAGCGCGGTAAAAACCGGTTTGTACAATGCATTCTGGGGCAATGGCAAAGCGCTCGGCCATATCGCGCTTTACTTTTTTAGTCGCGGTGGCGGTTAATAATAATACCAGCGGAATATTAAGCTCTTCACGGTAGCGTGGTAGTTTTAAGTAGTCGGGTCTAAAGTTGTGTCCCCACTCAGAAATACAGTGCGCTTCGTCAACAACCAACATAGACACTGCTATTTGATTAATAAACTCTCTAAAACGCTCGTTCTTAAAGCGTTCAACCGACACCATTAACACTTTAACTTTACCGCTGCGAACATCGTTCATTACTGTGCTGCTTTGCATTTGGTCTTGGCTCGAATCAAGGCTGGCAGCATAAATACCTTTGCTGTTTAAAAAGCTAATTTGATCTTTCATCAATGCCAATAATGGCGACACCACTAAGGTTAAATGTGGTAAATGCAACGCGGTTAATTGATAACACAAAGACTTACCCGAGCCGGTGGGAAATATAGCCAACGACGATTGCCCATTTAACAACTGCTCTATGGTTTGCTGCTGCCCGCCTCTAAACTGATTAAAGCCAAAGTGTTGCTCAAGTGATTGAATTAATGAAGGGGTCATAAAATATCCTGTTTAAATATTTCCCTCAAAAGGAAAAATATTCCTACACGGTAAAACCTAAGTAAGTATAAAAATACACACTATTTAGCTTTAAAAGTGTGAGTATAACTTATTCATTATTTTTTGCTGACACATCCTTTATTTAGGCGCAGAATATAGCCATATCAATAACGAGTTTAGCCTTTGCCAAAATAACTTGATTCATACCCAAGTAACCTCAAAAAAATAATTCTACATAGATTATTTGGGTATATTATTTTTAAAGGCAGCGTTATGAATATTACCACACCTAAAGTCGTCGTTATTGGCGGTGGGGCTGGCGGATTAGAGCTTGCAACCCAACTAGGACATAAACTAGGAAAGAAAAAACACGCAGACATACTACTCATAGATAAAAACCGCACCCACATATGGAAGCCGTTACTGCACGAAGTAGCGACCGGTTCTATTGACCCAGATTTAGATGGCGTAGTGTACAGCGCTCATGCTGCTAAACATCATTATCGCTTTCAGCTTGGTACATTTTGTAATATTGACCAAAGCAATAAAACTATTACCCTCGCACCACTTTATGACGAATTAGGCCACACTATTTTACCCGAGCGCAACGTGCGCTACGACCATCTTGTTATTGCCATAGGCAGCGTAAGTAACGACTTTAATACCCCTGGTATAAAAGAGCATTGCTATTTTTTAGATTCTAATCAGCAAGCAGAGCGCTTTCAGCACTCGTTACTCGACAGCTTTACCCGCCTGCACCAAGACGACAATCAACAACAATCTTTAAACATTGCCATTGTGGGCGGCGGCGCAACCGGTGTAGAACTCTCGGCTGAGTTGTATCATGTTTCTGAGTTATTAAAGCTATACGGCTTAACTAATATGTCGTCCAAACGTTTACATATTCATTTAATTGAAGCCGGGCCACGTATTTTACCCGCACTGCCCGAGCGCATTGCCGTTAGTGCCAAGCGCGAGCTGCTAAAATTAGGGGTTAATGTACGCGAACAAACGCAAGTAAAAGAGGCCACCGAGCACGGCTTCATTACCAAAGACAATGAGCACATTAATGCCGATATTATGCTTTGGGCTGCAGGAGTAAAAGCTCCTGATTTTATTAAAGACCTAGGTATTTTTGAGCTCACTCGCAGCAATCAAATTCAAGTAAACCAATTTTTACAAAGCACGGTTGATGACAGCATTTTTGTATTGGGCGATTGCTGCGCCTTTACCCAAGCCGACGGCAAACAAGTGCCACCGCGGGCGCAATCGGCGCATCAAATGGCGCAATGTGTTGAAAAAAATCTTATAGCCACATTAAAACAGCAACCATTGAGTGGCTTTAAGTACAGCGATCACGGCTCTTTAGTTAATCTGTCTCGCTACAGTACAGTTGGTAATTTAATGGGTAATCTCACCAGTAATAGCTTTTTTATTGAAGGTAAAATTGCCCGCTTTATGTATATTTCGCTCTATCGCATGCATCAACGCGCCATTCACGGCAGTGCAAAAACCTTTGCCTTGTGGATCAGCGAAAAAATACTGCGCGTGGTACGCCCTAAAATGAAGTTACATTAAAGTTTTGCAGAGTTTAAACACCACAGCGGTGAATTTATTACCGCTGTCATTAATATTTAACACTTTTACGTTATATATCCAAACCATCTCAAAATGCAAAGTTCAGCATTTCAAAGGCTTGCTTTGGGTATAAAGTAAAAAAGCTTAGGAGGTAATATGCAATGACGGCTAAAACACTCATTTTTAACTTTGATGGCACCGGTGCTGAGCCTAGAGACGCCGAGCAGTTTAGTGCTGATCATTTTAAAGAAGACAGCAGTATTTCTAATATTCTTAAACTACACTTACTCGCTGGCGGACAACTTAATAACTCTCCTAATACTAAATTAACCAATCAACTTAGTTTTTATTATCAAGGTATTGGTACTAAAGGCAGCCGCTTAAAACGTTTTTTAAATCAAACACTCGCACCACGTAACGACGATGTAGCTAGCATTTTAAAACAAGCCCTAAGTGATTTTAAAAGCCATTATAAGCTAGGCGACATTGTCTTATTAACTGGTTTTAGCCGAGGCGCTGCACTCGCTAGGCGCTTAGCAAAATTATTAGAACCATTAATAAGTGAGCAAGTATACCTGTGTGTATTTGACACTATTGCCTCTATTGGTTTATCAAAAATAACCAAAGCGACCCGTGGCGCAGAGCATGTAATTTTTGAAAACCACACCATAGCAAGTAATGTTACTCAAGCCTTACATTTTGTAGCCCTGGATGAAAAGCGTCGCGCGTTTGAACCCACACTAATGAACCAACAAAGCAACATTACCGAATTGTGGTTTGCTGGTGCGCATTCTGATATTGGTGGCGGTTACTATCGCGATGGTTTAGCCGATATTTGCTTGCGCTATGCAATAGAGTGGTTAATCTCGCAGCCGTTAAATATCACCTTTTTAACCAGTCACGATATTGACTATGCAGCCTTACTTCCTAACAATAAAGTAATCGCGCAAGACGATATAACAATTACACCCGACCCGTTGGCATTAAGCCATCAGCAAAATTATTTTTGGTTTAACCCATTTTTTAAACTAGTAGATAGAGAATGCTATGTACTGATAGATAACGAACCAAGTCCCCTTGAGCCATTAGTGCACCACAGCGTGGCCGAACGCATTAACAAACTCACCAGTTACCGCCCAGAGTCACTTAAAAACCTGCCTTATAAAATAATCTATAACGATAATACCCAACTTAGTTTTACCGGGTTAAGTGCACATATTATGCTTGCTAACCAAAATATGAGCGTACTGGCAGTAAAGCAAAGCCAAGATGTGGTGGTATTTGCCAGCGAAGCCTACAACGCCACTGGTTTAATGCTAGAGCAAGGCGCAACGTATCGCTTTACCCCTTACCCTGATCAGTATTGGTTCGACGACGGTATAAAATGTACTGCGCTTGGCTGGCACCGCGATGACGTGCAACTTGGCGTAAAAGAAATCTCTATGGCATTGCTCGAGCCATTTAGACGACTACCAAATGCACAGTGGTTTTCGTTAATTGGCGCTATTAATAAAAGTGACAAGAACTTATTTGCAATAGCCGACGGCGCAGATGTTAAAATGGTGCAATCAGGTGAATTTACCCCATTTGCCAACGACTTAAGCCGATTTTATGGCGCTAACGCCGGTAAAATTAAAATCAAAGTAACGAGGCTAGAATAAAATAGCGCTCAGGCATTAAGTTTCAGGTAGAGACTAGCCAAGCGCGGTGGCTAGCTGAAGGTGGAAGTTTACATTGCACTGTTAGCAACAGGTGCGAGGCGAAAGTAATAAGTTAAGCTAGTACCAAATAACTAAAAGCATTAGCAAAAGCCCTATTTGATCACAGCTATTTAAGCGGCGATTAAATAGGACTCTTGTCCTGAATGCTTGTTGCTGCGCTTAAAAGAGCCTTTACCTTTTTTAGCTTTAACCACTTGTGGTTTAAACACTTTAGAGGTAACCAGTGCAGCCAACGCATTGTGCCTTATAACACCGCGGCCAGTATCTACGGCGCTGTTAGTGGCCGTTTTTGTTTTCGATTTTTTAGTCATCATTTTTCCTATAAACCAACTAATTATAAAATAGATTGTATGTTACTTAACCTGAACTCTGGTTAAGAGATTTACTAACGTACTAAATCATAGTTATATTTAAATTTATTTTCTCTAGCCAGAGATTTTCAGTGAAAACAAGGCGAATTTACGCGTCAATAGCTGGCCTATTGCAAGTAAATTCAACGCAGTTAGCGCTGAAAGTAGCTGCTTGAGATATATTTATTATCCAAAGTTCAGGTTACTTATATATGGCGATTGTATGCTTAATTTACAAGCTTGCAAGTGATTTAAAGCGCTATTTAAAAAATATGTCCCCCCCCCCCTTTCCCCCTATTTCACTGCCCTCATTAGTATAAAATTAAGGCAAAAAAAAGCGCAGTAAATAACTGCGCTTGTTACTGTTTAGCTAAATATTAAAAGCTAAAGCTTAATTTTGCATAGTAGGTACGGCCATCAAAACCATAAGGTACGGCACGTAATGGGTATTTAAATCCGCCATTAGAGATAAAGTTAAGTACTTCATCATCACCTAATTCATCTGGCGTTTCGTCAAATACGTTATCAGCACCAACCGATACAGCAAACGTATCGTTAATTTGGTAAGTCACGTTTAAATCAACCAATACTGCTGACTCAACCGTGCTGGTAGGCTTAAACGAACCCGTAGGTGATAAAAACCCAGGTAACGAAATATGGTCGTTAGCAAAGTATTTAACATCGGTTTCGCCAAAGTAGTTAAAGCGTATCATTGAACTATAAGCATCGCGCTCATAATCAAAGGTTAACGTACCACGCTCACCTGGTTGGCCGTCCGTTAAAAAGCTGCTTTGTATATCATCAAGCGCGACATTTTTTGGAATACCGGGTGCTGCATTTACATTATCAATTTTAGTTTCGTTTAGGTTACCCGCAAAAGTAATACCTAAGTTACCACCGTCCAATTCAGTACGGTAAGATGCAATAATATCAACACCTTGCGTAGTTGAATCTAAAGAATTTGAGAAATAGTTTGCTTGCACTGCACCGGTTGCTTGTAATGCAGCAACTGCCTCTGCACTAAATGCCACATCATCTGCTGATAATAAACTACCTAGCGTTATACGGTCTTTAATTTCTACGTGGTAAAAATCAACCGTTAACGAAAGCTCGCTGGTTACATCATAAACAAAGCCTGCGCTTAAGTTTTTAGATGTTTCTAGCTCTAAACTATTAACCCCTAAAGCAGAAGGAAATGCCGAACCTGTGGTTGCTGTAAACGATTGGCTTAACGTGCCGTCTGAGCCTAAGTTAGTGGTAAACGCTGTATAGCCACTTTGTTGTAACGACGGTGCTCTAAAGCCTGTAGATGCAGCAGCGCGCACGGCAAAGTCATCATTAAACTCATAACGCGTTGCTAATTTACCAATTAAATCATCGCCTGCATCCGAGAAGTCTTCGTAGCGCAGTGCACCACTTACGTTCCATGCATCGGTGATCATGGTTTCAGCATCTACATAAAATGCATAACTGTCGCGGCTTTGTGAATTTGACGCTTCAGGGCGCAAACCGTTATAAGCTTGAAAACCACACTCTGCAAATTGATTAGCATCGTTAACTGACGGATACGAGGTATCCATATTAGCTAAACCACACGCATAAGAAGCTTCTTCCCCTGGGACTATTTCGTAATTTTCTTTACGGTACTCTGCGCCAAACGACAAATAAAGAGGCTCACTACGACCAATATCTATAATGCCATTAATGTCGGCATTAACTGTAGTTTGATCAAAACGGAAACCACCTGAATACCCACCACTTGGGCCCGCATTAGCCGCTATATCAGCGTCACTCGCATTTGGGTTATTAGCAACATACTCTGCCGCATACGAGGCATTAATGCTGTTACGTGAAGTAAAGTCGTATTGGTTTTCACCATACACCGCCGATACATCGTATCCCCAGTCGGTATTAATTTCGCCTTTAAGTCCAAGCGCAAGTGAAATATCTTGTGCTTCGTTAAAAATCTGCGGTAAAAAACCATCTGCGTATACTTGAGTTACGTTTTTGCCAGCTTCATTAAAGTTTCGGTAAAAACCATTACCTAAAGCGGTACGTTCAGAATAGCCACCAAATGAGTAAAGTTCATTATCGCCACCAACTGGCAGTGCCATATTATAAAATAGTGAGGTAAATTCGCTCTCTGCATTACCTTGGCTCCAGCGTACATCTTTAGAAAGCGTACCAGGTGCTACATCAAGTGAGCCGCCAATATCGCGCTCTGCACGGTTAGTGCTTTGTGCATCACGGTGCTCAAGTGATAGGTTAATAAATCCACCTTCGCTGCCTAAATCAAAACCGCGGTTTAAGCCAACCGATACTGTTTCGCCATCGCCTTCGCCGGTTTCGCTATATTGTACATAACCTGTAGTAACGCCAGTTGAATTGTTAAGCGATAAGTTAATAACCCCTGCAATAGCATCAGAGCCATACTGTGCTGCAGCACCATCACGCAGTACTTCAACACCTTTTAAAGCAACTAACGGAATCGCATTCATATCGGTGCCTGCTGAACCACCACCAACCGTACTTGTTAAACCAAAAATGGCTTGATTATGACGGCGCTTACCATTTATTAATACTAGTGTTTGATCTGGCTGTAAACCACGTAAAGTGGCAGGTCTAAATAAATCAGAGCCGTCAGATACTTGCGTACGCGAAAAGTTAAATGAAGGTGCGGTTGCTTGTAAGCTTTGCCCAAGTTCGGTAAAGCCACCTTTATTTAGATCGTCCGCGTCAATTAAATCAATAGGAGATGAGGATTCAGTAGAAGTACGATTAGATACGCGTGATCCTAATACTGATATTTGCTCAATATTTTTTACAGCTTTAACCGGTGCTTCTTGTGCGTTAACAATGCTTGGTGCACTAAAAGCAAAAGCAACGGCAACAGCGAGTGTGTTTAAACGATATGTTGACATAGTGACGACCCTGTTTTGTGTGTTCTTATAATTTATGAAAGGCTGTTACATACAAACCTTGCTGCCAACATCCTAGCAACATATATAAATAAAAAGATACTAAAACGCATAAATAATTAGTCTATGTATGCAAATAACTTCTAAAATAGAAAATTAACACCTTTAATAGGTTAAAATACCAGCAATTCGGCATTTTATTTTAAATATTAAAAAGTTAACGTATTATTTACACTGGCCTTCAACTCACTGACTGCTCATTTTACAGCCAAACCATGGTTACTTAGCTTTACAGTCTGTAACCTGGTGTTTACAGTGCACTAAAGTGGCAGGTTTTTTAGTTTTTATATAAAAAGTAATAACCTCAAAGTATCTAATCGTGCTGATTTTTTAAAATTATAATTAAAACAACTAAATGATTGATCTAAACAGTGCTTTTTTTCGTTACACTATGCCTTAATAGTTATTTCTGAATATTTTGCTTGAAGGAGCATAACGTGTCGCGATTTTCTGCCGTTACCGATAATCCCCATGATGGGCGTTTCAATCAAAAAACAGGCATATTACTCACCAACTTAGGCAGCCCTGATGCGCCAACAGCAAGTGCTTTGCGTACTTATTTACGTGAGTTTTTATCAGATCCACGTATTGTAGAAATACCACGTTTTGTATGGATGATTATTCTCCATGGTATTATTTTACGTATTCGCCCAAAACGCTCTGCCAAGCTTTATGAAAGTATATGGACCGAAAACGGCTCACCACTTACCCATATTACTCGCCAGCAAAGCCTAAAATTAAATGCGCTATTAAAAGAGCATGGCTATACCAATACCGAAGTGGTTATGGCTATGCGTTACGGCAATCCTTCAATTGAAGCTGGGTTGGAACAACTTCGCGATAAAGGCCTTACGCGCATAATTGTATTACCGTTATACCCACAATACTCAAGCCCAACTACGGGCTCAACCTTTGACGCGGTATCAAACGTGCTGCGTAAATGGCGCTGGGTTCCTGAGCTGCATTTTATAAACGGCTATCACAAAAATACGCGTTACATAGAGTCGTTAGCTAATAGTATTAGCGAAGATTTAGCAGCCAATGGTATGCCACAAAAACTCGTTTTTTCGTACCATGGTATGCCTAAACTATTTTTAGAACGAGGCGATCCGTATCACTGTTTATGCCTACAAACCACACGTTTAGTAATCGAAAAGCTTGGCCTTGATAAAGACCAAGTAATAAGTACCTTTCAAAGCCGCTTTGGTAAAGCAGAATGGTTAAAGCCTTATACCGACGCTACCCTTGAAAGCTTTCCTGCACAAGGCATTAAAGATATTGCCATAATTAGCCCCGCGTTTAGTGCTGACTGCTTAGAAACCCTCGAGGAGTTAGAGGGCGAAAACCGTGAAATTTTTGAACATGCCGGCGGTGAAAAATACCGTTACATTGCTGCACTAAACGAGCGAGACGATCACATAGACGCTATGTTTGATATATTAAAACCAATGCTTTAAAGGCAGTAAAAGAGCAGGTTTAGGTATCAGGCTTTAGGTATTAACTGACTAAGATCGGTTTGCTGTAGCTTAATCGCACCTTTAGTAAAAAACCTTTTGTCTGCTTAGTGCCTTGTGCACGGGTAAAAGTGAAAATTCACCACAAAGGAGTAGCACCCAGTGGTGAGCTTTTTAATTTTTATACGCCTAAAACCTAGCGCCTAATCGCTTCCCTACAACCTACTTTTAACCCTTACGGATAATAAATAACGTTAATACGCCTGCTATAATTCCCCAGCAGGCAGAGCCTACCGACCACAGGGTTAAATCTGACGCAGTGACTAAAAATGTAATTATGGCGGCTTCGCTATATTGTGAGCTATGCAGTGCTTGCTGCAGGCTTGAAGCAATAGTGCCAAATAATGCAATGCCCGCTAAAGCTAAAATTAATGCTTGCGGTAAGCTGGCCACTACGGCTACTAATGTTGCTGCGCACAGCGCCATAATAATATAAAAAACGCCACCGGCTATGCTCGCCCAATAACGTTTATCGGGATTTTTATCTGCATCTTCACTCATACAAATGGCGGCTGTTATGGCAGCTAAATTAATTGAATAGGTGCCAAATGGCGCTGTTACTAAATTAATAAAACCCGTTACATTAAGTGACGCCGAAATTGGCGCTTTATAATTATGGGCTTTTAGTACTGCAATACCGGGTAAATTTTGTGAGGTCATGGTTACTATATATAAAGGAATACTAATACTAATAAATGCCTGAAAGTTAAAACTTGGGGCTATATAAGCAAAACTACTAGCTTGCCATTGCAAGTTGCTGGTATCAATATGGCCCATATTCCACGCCAGTAATACGCCGGTTATTAGTACACTTAACATAGTAAAACGTGCAAAGTAACGTTTACCTATGCAGTAAACTAATACCATTAAGCCAATCATTAACGGTAATTCGTTCATAAAGTTAAATACGTCAATGCCAAAAGTAACTAATACGCCCGCAAGCATGGCACAGGCAAGCTCACTGGGAATACGGTTCATAACTTTTTCAAACCAGCCCGTCATTCCCGATAAAAATACCAATAGTGCACAGAGCATAAATGCCCCTACGGCCTCATTTAGGTTATAGCCATCGGCGGTAGAAATTAGCAGTGCAGCCCCTGTAGTCGACCACGCAATTAATATAGGCACTTTATAATAATACGATAAAATAATAGAGGTGCTGCCCATTACTAAGCCCAGCATTAAAATCCAGCTGGCTACTAACTCAGGCGTGCCACCAAGCACAATAACCACCTGGTAAATCAGTGCTACTGAGCTGGTAAAGCCAATAATAACGGCCACCAACCCTGCCATTACACGGCTAACTAACTGATCAATCCCTGCCATAAGTTTCTCTATTTATTATTGTTATATTTTTAACATACGTGGCAGTTAAATACTTTGCAATTAGCAAGAGGTCTAATTTGAGTGAAAAATAGTCATGTCAGTTTACAGGCATAAAAAAGCGGCTAATTAGCCGCTTAGGTATTATGTAGTTTACAGCCTAAGCTGTTATTTTTTAGACTACAGATTAATGCACTATCATTTTTCGCTGCACAGCGGGCATTAAGCTTTTACCGTCGCCGTCGGTTTTACTAAGTAGCTTTAGCCCCATTATTTTTGCCAATACCGGATAAATATCTAAGTTATTAACTTGCTCAATACTCATACCCTTTTTAAACGCAGGGCCAACAGCTAAAAAGGTTGCTGCCATATCATCGGTATAAGCATAACCGTGGGTGCCTATAGGGCCTGCTTTTTCTGAACTAGCAAATATTGCTGGTGCCGTTGTTTGCACTACAATATCGCCTACACGGGTGCCTTTATTATAATGATAGCCCGCTAACTGCTCAGCCGTTAATACCGTATAACGCCCTTTAGCTGCTTGTTGTAAACGCGCTTTATAGTCCTCAATATCGGCATTAACCGCCTCAGGTTTTGTATAAATAAGTAACCGCGGGCCGGTATTTTTTACTAAAAAGTTGTCATCTTTAGGTAAACTACTAACTAATATACTTTTAGCTGGATCAAGCTGCGCCATACCATGATCCGACACTATCACTAAGTTTACTTCTTGATCTAATTTGCTTAAACGCGCTTGTAATTGCCCCATTAACTCATCGAGTTGTTTAACTGCATCGCGCGTTTGCATCGCATCGGGCCCATATTTATGCCCCATGCTATCTACCAATGAAAAATAACCTGCAACAAAACGTGGGCGCTGCGCTTTAGGTAAACTTAACCACTGCACTATTTGATCAACCCGGTCTTGATAGTCACTATGCTGCGAGTAATGAAAATAGTAGTCAGGGGTCATGCCGTTAAAACGCGCATCCGACTCAGGCCAAAAATAAACTGCCGATTTAAGTCCCTGCATTTTAGCCAAGTTCCACAACGGCGTACCGCTAACCCAAGTACTATCGGTAAAGCCTTTGCCCATGCTATAGCATTCATTATTACGGGCTTTATCACAAAATCTATTGTCAACAATGCCATGATTAACAGGGAGTAAGCCGGTAATAATTGAAAGATGGTTAGGAAACGTTTTGGTAGGATAAACCGGAATCAACTTTTGTGCTCTTACACCGCGATCACCCATTGCTTTTAAATTAGGCGCACCATGTTTTTCTATATAATCCCAGCGCATACCATCAATTGATATAAGTACTACCGTTTGCTCTTTTGCGGCAAACGCATTACTCATCCCTAATAAAAGGCAAACCGATATTGCCTTTACAATCCACTGTTTCATTTTAATACCCTGTTTAACATAACGTTTATTTATAAAATATGTGTGCAAATGAGCACGTTTGGCTCATCTCTACCAAAGCGCTAAAAATTAAAAGCTACGCTTTTCGCGCCAGCAAGCTGTGCGCCTACAAAGTAACAGCGCGAAGTAAACTCCCGCCTACTTACAATCACCGCACTTGGCTAACCTTTACCTGACATCTAAAAACCTGCTTTGTAATTCGATCTTAAAGCAATATATTAATTTAAGATACAAACTGATAGATTAAAGCAAATTAATGAAAAACATATGACGATGCGCTAAAACTATGCCTGTCATCAGCTTAAAAAAGGACAAGATGATGATCGATTTTAGTAAAAAAATAACCCCCGCACGTATGTATCGCACTACCGCTAACTTACAAATGGCACTAGAGAGCGATCGGGGCCGAATTATAAACAGCGCCGCTATTCGTCGCCTACAACAAAAAACCCAAGTGTTTCCACTAGAGCGCAACGCCGCGGTACGTTCTCGCCTTACTCACTCGTTAGAAGTACAACAAGTAGGGCGCTTTATAGTACAACGTATTTTTGCATCACTAAGTTATCAGCAGCTGCAAGACTACGGACTCACCGAGCTAGAGCGGCCGTTAGAAAGCCTAGTTGAAATGGCCTGCCTAATGCACGATATAGGCAATCCGCCGTTTGGTCACTTTGGTGAAGCCGCCATAAACCATTGGTTTAATAATAATTTAGCAAGTGTAACCCCCGAGCGCTGTAAACAGCCTAACTCTGGTATTGGGGTTGTTTTTAAAAGCCTAGCACACGACATTTGCAGCTTTGAAGGCAATGCCCAAGGCATACGTATTATTCACTCATTACAATTACTTAATTTAACCTACAGCCAAAGTGCCGGTATTTTAAAATATACCCGCCCTGCCGGGCTCGACAAAAAAGAGATACCACAAAACAAAAACTATTTAATGAAAAAGGTCGGTTACTACTACAGCGAAAAAAACTTTGTAGAGGCACTGCAAACTGCGCTTGAAATTCAGCCGTATTGCCGTCACCCTGCAAGTTATATTATGGAAGCCGCCGATGATATTTCCTATTGCCTAGCCGATATAGAAGACGCCGTAGAAAAAGACATAATAAGCACCGAGCTATTATGCCAAAAGCTTAAAAGTCATTATACAAAAGTACTTATAAACCTCACTATAGACGACAGCCAGCATCAAGACTTTGTAAATAAAGCCGTAGACTACGCACTTGAGCGTGCCAACGCACAACCTTATAATTTTAATAGTGAATTTTTTATATACTTACGCGTAGCGCTGCTGCATCCGTTAGTTAATCATGCGGCTAAACGCTTTATTAAACACATAGAACCCATTTATCATGGCGATTTTAACCAAGCACTACTTGAGGATCGCAGCTATTTACACGCACTCACCATAACCCTTAAACAAGTGGCGCTTGAATATGTATTTTCAAACAAAGAAGTAGAAAAACTCGAACTACAAGGCTACCGCATTATTAACGGCCTGCTCGATTGTTACAAACCACTGCTATTATTAAGCAGTGACGATTTTAAACGAGCGCTCAATGGCGATTCACGCTTATTAATAGAATCGCGACTGGTTAAAAAGCTTTCTAAAAAGCACTTAAACAGCTATCAGCACGCCATAGATGCAATGCAAGAAGAGCCTGATCACTTTACCGCCTATGAGTTTTATTACCGCTGTCGGTTAATTCAAGATTATATAAGCGGCATGACCGATCAATTTGCCTACGACGAATATCGCAGCCTAATGGTAATTGAGTAGCCCACAGTAGATATATTTTAAATTAGCGCTTAAAATCAAACTATTGATGCTTAAGCGCTACTGAACTTTATGATAAAAATACTCACACGCCTGACCCTTTGTGTTGCCCTATTTTATAGCTTTAATAGCGCAGCCTATAACCAAGCTATGTGCATACTTATAAAACAAGAAATGCAGCAGCACAGTAATAACAAAACGGGCCGCAGCTACCGCAATGCCGCGCGCGACTATAATAAAAATTGCAATAAGCCGGTAGTAACACCAACTCAGCCAAAACCTAAGCCACATGCTATTGTTAATGATCCAGAGCCGCAGAAGGCACTGCCCGAGCCTATTACTGAGCCGGTTAAAGCGCCTATTGTTGAGCCTTTAAAAACACACTCTGAGGCAGACAATACCGCGAGTATTAATACCGAGTTACAAGCAAGCCCTAGTCAAACAAGCCAAGTAACAACTGATGAACCCGTTACTAATGTAAAAAGCTCAGATATAAAAAGTACTGATGTAAAAAGCACTGATATAAAAAATCCGGCAGCTAAAAGTACACAGACAAACACGACAGAAATAAGCGCAGAGCCCATCGCAGCAGCACAAAAGCCGGCAAATATAAAACCTACGCCAGTATCAAAACCAAATACCGAAAGCGCCGCTTCACTACTGCTACCTAGCTTATTATTATTGCTAATAGTACTTATTGGGGTAATGGTTTTAGTACGTATGCGCCGCTCTAAACAAAGTAATTCTGAGGTGGCAACAGTACTGCCAACGAGCCCAGCTGTTACCACACCCGCTCCTAAACCAGTAGTTAAACCAGCAGTTAAATCAGTAGTTAAATCGGCAGCTAAGCCAAGCCCTAGCGCCGTAAATACGCAAAATACGACAACAGCACAAATTGCGGCAGAATCTGTTTCAATGCAGCAAATTGATGCCGCGCTGGCAAAACCACAAGCAAGTACTAGCGAGCCAGAAACCGTAGCTAAAACAACAAATACAACATTTAGTAATGAAAAACCCAAAACAAAAACAAAAGCAGAGCCCAATACCGCAGAGTTTGAAGCCGCGGCTAAAAACACCTTAGAGCGAATAAAAAATGCCAGCGACTTTGCCGAGCCAGAAGTACGCATGTTCGATCCCGATGCACCACTGCCTACTAAAAAGCAGCGCCAACAACAGGTTACTCAACAAGCGCCAGCAGCAATTAATGATCAAACGCCAGCTCAAAATGCAATTGAGCCCGCCAATATCAGCCCAGAGCCAATTATTGCGCAGCAACCAACAACGAATATACACCCCCCTGTAAACAGCACCACAGAGCAAGCAACTTCATTTAATACCGAGCACGAATTTAAAGAGCCCGAAGTACGTACTTTCGATCCCGATGCACCGCTACCAGGTAGTAAAGCAAAGCCTGTAATAAAAGCAGATACAAACCAACAGCCAGAACCAGTAGCTGAGCCTAAAGAGCAAAATGTGCAAATAGACAACAGCAACCCATTTGCTAACCTATCGCTGGATGATAGCTGGGATCCAAATTCATCGGTAAAACCTAAAATAGCAGAGAAAAAACGTGAACCTAAATCTCAAGCCCTGATCGAAGCCGAGCAGCGTGCTAAAAATATGCAAACTAAAGAATAGAGTTAAAGGTTTTATACATTGGTAAGTTAAGTGCCAATATAAAATGAGGAGTAAATGAGTAGACAGAAAACACATCGTTTTTGGCGTTGTTATTTCTCTAAAAGCACAGCGCTTCATACCCTTTTTGTGAATAGGTTTTTAATATAAAATGCGCGGCATAAAGCCTCGCCTACAACAATTTGCACAAAGAGCAGACAATGAGGGTAAATGAGTAGACATAAAATATATCGTTCTTGGCATTGTTATTCCTCTAAAAGCGCAGCGCCTCACCTCCTCTTTGTGAATAAATTTCAAAAAGTGTATTGGCTCATTTGGGGTTTACTTTTATAGTTGTGGTTTATTAATTTCGGCTAGGGGTTGAGGCTTAATTGTAAAAAGTGCGATATAAAATCGCACCTACAAGTAAATCCAAGTACCAAGCTTGATAGGGCGTATTGACCTTGATACGACCCTAGTGCGGTTTACTTTATCGGGGTCGTATCATCTATCTAAAAGCTAAAGCCCGACACCTAAAAGCTGCTCTTTTGCTAAACCTTACCCTCTAACTTTTGCTGCTCTGCGTGTGATGAGCTTACAAGCTGTTTAAAGTAATCGCTTTGTGCTGCGCTCAGTGGCATTTTTTTCCATTGTGCAGTGAGCTCAGTGGCGCGCTGCCCTACCCAATCACTGTGATCCTGATTATTAGCGACAAGCTGCGTCAACATAAGCCCCGACGGAGTTAGCTCTGGCTGTTGTAATAATGGCTTGTAGTGTTGTATCGCCTCACTGTAGCCGCTACCAGCTTGATCAAGTAACTCTGCTATAGCATCTAGCTCTGCAAATAGCTGTTCGCTCCAAGCACTGCGACTAAGCTCACCATTAGCAGTTTCTAGCAGTAAATCAGGGCATCGCCCCTGCTCGGTCACACGGGTATGATTGCGTGCCAAGCGCTGTTGTTCTTGCTCGCCAATTTCTGGGCTATCTTGTAATAAGCAAAACAGTAAAAATGTATCTAAAAAGCGAATTTGAGTGTCATCAATACCTAGCGCCAACATGGGGTTAATATCGAGATTACGTACTTCTATGTATTCAACCCCGCGATCGTTCATAGCCTGCAGTGGTGTTTCACCCGCGTGAGTAACACGTTTAGGGCGAATATCGCTGTAGTATTCGTTTTCAATTTGTAAAATATTATCGTTTAGCTGACGTTTTTCACCATTTACCTCAACCCCTATACGCGTATAAGGTGCATGTGGCGTGTGAAGCGCTTGTGTTAAATCGCGGCTATATTCAGCTAAGTTATTGGTACTTACATTTAAACTCGCTTGGGCATCGTTTTGATAGCCAAAACCACTCATTCGCAACGAAGTTGCATAAGGCATATAAAGCGTATCGCTGCCCAAACTGGCTAACTGATGCGCGCGGCCATCAACAAACGAGCGGCTTAACGCAGGAGATGCACCAAATAAATAAAGCAATAACCAACCATAGCGACGAAAGTTACGGATCAGCGCAAAATACTGAGCAGAACGAAAATCAGCAAGCGAGTCTTGGTTACCCTGTAGAGTTTGATACCCCTGCCAAAAGCTATCCGGTAATGAAAAATTAAAATGAATACCCGCAATACTTTGCATAATACGCCCGTAGCGCATATCTAGCCCACGACGATAAGTGTGCTTCATTTGTCCTTGCACCGAGCTACCATATTGAGCAATAGGCACACTATCATTACCTTGAAGCGCACACGGCATACTTGCTGGCCATATATTTTGCGCGGTTAGTTCAGTGGCAGTATAACGGTGCAATTGTTGTAAAAAGTCGAGTGTGTCATCAATACTTTCAACTGCTGGGGTAATAAACTCCAATAACGACTCTGAGTAATCTGTAGTGATATGAGGATGAGTTAGCGCCGAGCCTAAATTATAAGGATGAGGGTTTTGTGCCAACAAACCATCTGTAGTTACTCGTAAAGCTTCCTTTTCGATACCCCTTTTAATATGTGCCAATGGTTGGATCAAATCAGCATTGGCTAACTGTGTTAGGCGTGGAGTTAGGGATAACGTCATAAAAACCTCTGTAATAATTCAGTTAATCAGGAAGTTTCCCTGATCCTTTTTACTTGTGCTGCTTTCGCGCCTTAACCTAGGCATACGATGACTGTGCTAGTAAAAATAAGTAGAGCATTATATTTCTTATGCATTAATAAATAATCCCCTCATTGTGTAAATGACTTTTACTAAGTGGTAATAGTGCCAAAGGCGAAGTGCAAATTTAAAAAGCAATCTAAAAGGTTAAAAACTAAAGCGGCTAAGTTGACCCAAAACTCTCACTGTAAATATTAAACCTAAAGCGCGAGCTAAAATGACATCTAAAAATGGCCCTTTAACACCGAGCTTGGCAAGTTTTTAGCAGATTACTAATACCTGCTATTTATAACGCTGGCCCTCCCTATTTAATGAGAATAATGCTACAATTTCAAAAGCTAAAAACATTTTTGTGTAAACAAACCCATGTTTATTATCGCTTATTATTTTACCTATTAAAAAATGAAAACCAGTTCATACTTAGCAGCAGAGTAACTACTATCCCATGCTCTAGTGCATAACTTACAATAACGACCTAACCCAGCCCTTAGCTACAAATGAGAATAATATATGTTTTTGATTGATCAAATAATATTGTTAGCCGCGGTATTAATTTTACTGGGTATTGTATCCAGTAAATTATCAGCTCGTCTCGGTTTGCCTGTACTGGTAATGTTTTTAATGGTCGGTATGCTCGCTGGTGAAGATGGCCCCGGAGGCATATTTTTTGACAATGCAGCAGCGGCGCATTCTTTAGGTACGCTCGCATTAGCAATGATATTATTTGATGGCGGTTTGCAAACGCCCTTAAAAGCGATAAAAAAAGTCTGGAAACCCGCCTCCGTGTTGGCCACCCTTGGGGTACTAATTACCAGCGCAGTAACTGGAGTTGCTGCCGCATACATGCTTGATATTCCTTTGCTACAAGGCTTATTGTTTGGCGCTATTGTAGGCTCAACCGATGCCGCAGCCGTATTTGCGCTACTGCGTAATGCCGGTATTCATTTAAACACCAAACTAAAAGCCACCCTCGAAATAGAAAGTGCCTCAAACGACCCCATGGCAATATTTTTAACCGTAGGCTTACTAGAGGTTCTGGTAAACGACATGAAGCTAGGCACAGGCCTATTACTCATGTTTGTATCACAAATGGGCTTAGGCGCATTAGTCGGCTTAGCCGTGGGTTGGAGCTCTGTTAAATTAATTAATAAAATTCAATTAGTTGCTACCGGTTTGTATCCGGTATTGGTTGCTGCGTGTGGTTTATTCTCATTTGGTATTACCGCAAACATTGGTGGTAGCGGGTTTTTAGCGGTATTTATTACCGGTGTGGTTATTGGCAACAGCCGTTTTGTGTTTCAGCGCAGTACGTTTTTATTCCACGACGGGTTAGCTTGGTTAGGTCAAATTACCATGTTCGTGGTGTTGGGCTTATTAATAAACCCAACCTCGTTATTAGATGTGTGGTTTGAGGGACTGATCATTGCATTAGTGCTTATATTTATTGCTCGCCCTTTGGCGGTTATTCCGGTGTTAGCGCTATTTGGTTTTAAAGCGCGTGAAATCACCTTAGTGTCTTGGGTTGGGCTACGCGGCTCAGTCCCTATTATTTTAGCAATATTTCCTCTTATGTTTGGCCTGCCTGGCGCCGAACTCATATTTAACGTAGTATTTTTTGTGGTGTTAATTTCAGCCACACTGCAAGGCTCAACGCTTGCTTTAATGGCCCGCAAACTAAAGCTTACTTTACCACCGCCAGTGACTCCCGCAGCCACGTTAGAGATCACTGCTTTAGGCGATGTTGACGCCGATATTGTTGAATACACCATAGGCAAAATGTCACGCGCTGTTGGCCGTCGTTTATCGCAATTAGCACTACCCGATAGCACAGTAATGGCAATGATCAGTCGTAATAATAATATTATTGCCCCGCGCGGCTCTACGTTATTACAGGCAGACGATCAGCTATTTATGGTACTAAAACCGCATACCCGCGAGTTTGTTGACTGTGTTTTTTCAAGCACGATTGATCAAGATATTACCGAGCTTTCGGCAAAAGAGCTAAGAGTTAAAGGCAATACCAGCGTAGCCAGCATAGCCTATTCTTACGATATTCATATTGCTGCTGAACCAAACGATACGCTAGAGCAAGTACTAAAAACCTCGCTAAACAGCTTACCTAAGGTAGATGACTTTATTGAACTTGATGACGTAAAACTCACTATTTGTGAAATGGTTGGCGACCGTATTATTACCGTTGGTATTATAATTACCCTAGATGAAAGCCTAGAAGAATAAAGAGCTTACCATGGCTTTTAAGTAGTAAATTACATTTAATACAGCTATTAGCTAACAGCCTTACACGGCTGTTAGCTTTAAAAGCGCAACGTTAAGGTTGTAGTAACAGTGAGGTAAGTCGTTGCAACCCTTTACCTTTATTAGTTATTTTCCAGGCAATAAATAGATCTTGGCAAGGTCGTTGCTCGGTTAGCTTTACCTCCACTAACTGCCCCGACCCTATATACTGCTCAATTAAACGCTTGGGTAAATAACCAATACCTATACCGGCAATAATAGCCGCAATTTTTTGCGCAACAGAGCTAACAAAAAAGCGCTGGGTGCCCTCTATTATATTTGCCGACCATGGAATTTCTTGCTCTGCAGAGTCGTGTACTATCACACTGCGGTACTGAGCAAGGCTACTCATATCGAGTGGTTGCTGCTGCGTTGCTAACGGGTGCGTGCTATTTACCACAAGTACACTTTGATACTCATCTATTTTAACCGCGCGAATGCCTTTTTGGTTCGGCACTGGCGACGGCGCGCCAATAACTAAATCAACTTTATCTTCAATCAGCACTTCCCAGCTGCCGTTCATTACCTGTTCTTGTACATCTATTTCAATATTTTCATGCTCTGCTAAAAACTGCTCTATACTGGTAAATATCGGTTTTATATCAATAATCGAGTCAAAAGCAATACGAATTTTTGGCTCCCAGCCATTCGCAATTGTTTGTGTTTGCTCCGACAATGAATTAATCGCCAAAAGCAACTTGCACCCCTCGGTCAGTAAATGTTTGCCCGCAGGAGTTAGCACAGCACGACGTCCCTGACGCTGAAACAAAGTCACGTTTAATTGCTCTTCTAGTTTTTGTACTATGTAGGACAGCGCCGAAGGTACTTTATTTAATTGCTCTGCGGCTGCCGCATAACTGCCACGATGCTCAATAGCGTCAAGCACCAGTAACGCTTCAATACTAATAGGAGGTGTACTCATGGTTTTTTTCATCCAAATAACAACTATTCAAATTATTTGAACATATCAAGCAAATAATAGGCATTATTTAATTACAAAACAACAACTACAATGGCTACATACTCAATTAAACATACTTACTTAACATCAACAAGGGTAAAAATTATGACTATTAAAAATATTGCTAACGTTATCACTAAAACTGAACAATCACTGGCTACAGTACCACTGCGCGTTATTGCAGGTATTATTTTTGCCGCTCACGGGGCGCAAAAATTATTTGCATGGTTTGGTGGTTATGGCTTAGAAGGCACAGGACAATGGATGGAATCAATTGGCCTAGCACCAGGGTTTTTAATGGCCTTAATGGCAGGTAGTGCAGAATTTTTTGGTGGCTTATTTTTAATTGTTGGCCTACTAACAAGACCTGCTAGCTTTGTACTGGCTATTACTATGGTTGTGGCTATATTTACCACTCACATTGATAACGGCTTATTTATGAGCAACAACGGTTACGAATTTGGCCTAGCGCTATTAGCAATCACACTGGCTTTAGTTATCCAAGGTGGCGGTAAATTCTCACTTGATAACGTAATTAACCGTAACTTAAACAAAGCGTAATATTAGTTATTTAAAACACACACCGCATAGCTATGCGGTGTGTGTTTATGCATTTACAGCACATTAAGGAGTTAATAATGGGATTAATCGTAGACGGAAAATGGGTTGACCAATGGTACGACACAAAAAAATCGGGTGGTAGGTTTGAGCGCCAAGCAAGCCGCTTTACCCAACAAATTTCAAACGCCGCCGATAGCCAATTTAAACCCGAAGCGGGACGTTACCATTTATATGTGTCGCTAGCTTGCCCATGGGCACACCGCACCATGATAATGCGTAAATTAAAGCAACTCGAAAACGTAATTACACTTAGCGTAGTAAAGCCCGAAATGCTCGAAAATGGCTGGGAATTTGGTGAGCACGGCGATCCGCTTTATAACCTAGATTACGCCTACCAATTGTATTTAAAAGCCGATGCCAATTACGAAGGCCGCGCCACTATTCCTATTTTATGGGATAAAAAAACCCATACCATAGTTAATAACGAATCATCGGACATCATGCGTATTTTAAATACCGCGTTTAACGAGCTAACCGGCAACACCGACGACTACTACCCGCAAGCACTACAAGCAGAAATCGACAGCGTAAACGAGCGCATTTACAACACGGTAAATAACGGCGTATATAAAGCAGGCTTTGCCACCACGCAAAGTGCTTATAACAGCGCTTACCATGCATTATTCGAAAGCCTAGACTGGTTAGAGCAACGCCTAGCTACACAGCGCTACTTAGTTGGTGAGCAAATTACCGAAGCCGATTGGCGCTTATTTACTACTTTAGTGCGCTTTGACGCTGTGTATCATGGCCACTTTAAGTGTAATCAGCAAAAAATTAGTGAATACCCTAACCTATATAACTATGTCACTGAGCTGTACCAAGTACCGGGTATTAAAGACACCATTGACTTGGAATACACCAAAATACACTACTACGCCAGCCACAAAACTATTAACCCCACCGGCGTAGTACCGCTAGGGCCTAAAACACAATTTGAGCAACCGCACAATCGCGACCGCCAATATTAATAAATTTGCTAGCTGTGGGCGCTATCAACCCTAGCGCTACTCATTCACCCTCATTGCCTGCTCTTTGTGCACAAGTATTTAAGCCCATTTATTCACAAAGAGGAGGTGAGGCGCTGCGCTTTGTGCAAATTGTTGTAGGCGAGGCTTTATGCCGCGCATTTTATATTAAAAACCTATTCACAAACAGGGTATGAAGCGCTGTGCTTTTAGAGAAATAACAACGCCAAAAACGATGTGTTTTCTGTCTACTCATTTACTCCTCATTTTATTCTCTTTGTTCAAATTGTTGTAGGCGAGGCTTTATGCCGCGCATTTTATATTAAAAGCCTATTCACAAAGAGGGTATGAGGCGCTGCGCTTTAGAGAAAAAACAATCCACGGTCAGTTTCCAGTTAGCCCTCTGCTCGTAGCTTTTATTTACTAACAAATATAATGATGTAACACTAAACCCATATTGCGCAGAACGAGCTAATAAATGAAACTAGGACGAAATGATCCCTGCCCATGTGGCAGTGGCAAAAAGCACAAACATTGTTGTATGAACACTGTATCTACTAAACAGCATGCACAAATATTTGATGACATAACGCAAACTTTAGCCATGAATCCAGAGTTAAGTTTAGATGAGCTAAACCTTGTCGCAGAACAAACAATAGCTGCGCGAAACAACCAAGCCGATAGTGATTTTTGCGGGCTTTGCCCAACGCAAATATCTAATTGGCTCTATGCCCCGTTCAACGAATTAACAAAAGTTACTTTTAATACTCCAGCAGATTTATCAAGTAGCCCAGTGATGAGCTATTTAGCATTAATTTTTACTGAAGCCATGCAACAAGGCGGCTCAATTAAAGCAACGGCTAAAGGCAATTTACCTGCTAAATTAGTCAAACAAGCCTCTGAGCTACTACCTAACTTTGCTGTTTCTAAATACCCCATCCATATCAGTATTATTGAATTTGCAGGCAGTAACGAAGATAAGTTTAACGCCCTACACTACACGCGTACTTTGGCTGATGTTGCCGGTATTATTTACTATAAAAGTGGCCATTTTCATATTAAAAAATCGGTGCAAAAGCTGTATCAAACCCAGGGGATTAATGCTTTTTACCTCCCTATGCTCGAAGCCGCCATCATGCAATACAATTGGCGTTACTTAGTCACGCTCCAGCGTCTCAATACTCAAGTCCGAGTGAGCTATTAGGCAGACTGATTGAATCTCGATTCATCAATCGCTTTTTAGAATTTTGGGGATTTGTTAGCATCGATCCAAAGCGTAGGGGAAATGCCAATATACAGCCATTGCTAACGCAAACCTTTCAGTTTGCAATTTAGTACCACACATACAATTATTATTCGCCTCACACAATGAGGCGAATAGTATAGCTAATTGCCTCATTACTGATTTTTACGGCAACATCTAAAAACAGGTCACTATCAATTAACATTTCATTTTCAGAGCCTATATCAAGAGTTATCGCACCTATCTTCTGCGTATGACCAATAAACACGTCTAACCTATTTTGTTTAATACCACTGCTCATCGTTCACCTCTTTATTATTGTGGTGCGACGCGTCATCACTAACAAGGCTAAACGACAATCCCAAGTACTCCATCACTTTAAGCACATTAAAAAACTGCACATTAACATCACCTTTTTCTATTTTTATCAGCGTAGGCTTCGAAATGTTTAGTGCTTGCGATACATCAACTAGCGTAAGCTTCATACCGGTTCGCTTTGAAGTGATCGCTTCAGCGAGTAACACTGACGAAAATGACTTAGATAAATCAGGCATTTCAGTGTGTTTAACCACTCTTCCAAGTGTTTTTTTTACAGGGGGGTTACTCATTAAAGGTCAACTACAGTTTACTTATATGCTTTATATTAGAATACAGCTATTAAAAGTCAAATTAAGTTTACTTTTAGTTGTAATTAATCAGGCAGGAAACCATAAGTAACCTAAAGTTTACTTATGACTCATTTGAATTAGTTTTAGACCCTTAAGTAAAGTATAGATTACCGTAGGCGTTGAGCTTGCTGACGCGAAAAGCGCAGCTTTTAAATTGTAGGCAGGAGTTTACCTCGCGCTTGGGCTTTTAAATTGCAAATTTGAGTTATATGTCGCGTTGGCGACAGCAGTTAAAGCTTTATGTTATTTAACACTTGATTGCAATATAACTTAAATACATCAAATGCTTGCTGCCAATTAAGGCTATTATTCCCATAAACCATAGGTACTACATATTTGTTAAAGCGTTCTTCATATAATGTATTGGTTTGTAGTAAGCTTAAGCCAAACTTCAGTTCAGCAATCGGACTTTTCATAAATTCAGCGTGTTGGTTTGAGTAACGCGTTAAGTCTTCCGCAATAACTTTACTTACCAAAGACATTACGCCAGAAGCACTCGCAAGCCCAGCTTGTTGAATATAATACGTATCATAAATATGGCGTATTAATGCAGGATCATCATCTCTTATATTATCGCGCGCAAAACTTGCTGTTCGCCTCAACATAGAGACTAGCTTTTCCGCTTGTGTACTCTTAATACTCGAAAACCCCATTAGCGCAACTTCAGGAGGCTTTTGAGTGACCTCATTCATTAAAGAACATATATCTCTACTCACTACTTGATCATAAAGCAAGGTCTCTATCAGCTCTAACTTAATAAACGGCCTTAGGCATGGAACTTTTGAATGTGCTTGAGGATAACGTATATCAATTTGTTGATAACGATATTCATCATAAATAGTAGGGCGGTTTTCTACCGAAAAAGAGTTGTGCAGACTAATGGCATTAAGTAATTGAAGATGTAACTCTTTCCTAGCCTTTCTTTTTTGTGTTTTTGAAATATTAGCAAACACATCTGTAGGTATGATTTTAATATCAATGTCTTCAGACATTCGATGAGTTTTAATGCCCGACTTTGTTAATGCGGTACCACCAGAAAAAACCAATAAGTGCGTATCAAAAGACAATTCAGAAAGTAGTTTTAGTAATGCAACAACATAATAATCTTTTTCAACAATAGCAGGGTTACCCATACCAAGAGCATCGGCAACATCTAAAAACAGGTCACTATCAATTAGCATTAATAGCACTATTATTTACGACAATTTTGCGTTTAAAGCGATTATTTGTAATTATTTTCAGAGACGCTGGAATTTGCAAGCTTTCACCATTGATACTACGTTGTGAAAACTCATCAAATTTGTAGTCAACACCTAGCTTTTCAATCGCTTCTAATATAACACCATCAGCTCCCGCAGGCGATGCAGGCATTAACTTACCCGTAATGCGATTTTCTCTCGCTTTAGTGTAAAGCCCATAACCAATACGCAATAAATGACCATTATCAACCAGCTTTTTTAATACCCGGCCAACTTGGTCGTAACCAGCAATATCTGCAAAATCAGCACGATCAAAAACATAACGCTTTGAGCGGTTTATTCTTGTTGTTACTTTACTTGCTATTGTCATAATAAATACCCTCGTTTCTTGTATTAAATATAGCAAATATACGACACCTTAACAACGCAAACATACGACATTTAATAATAGATTGGGTAAGGTAGCTATCAACACTTAATTTGCTGACGCGAAAAGCCTAGCTTTTAAATTGTAGGCAAGAGTTTACCTCGCGTTTAGGCTTTTAATTGCAAGTATTAGTTATATGTCGCGTTGGCGACGGCAACCAAAGAAAGGCAAACGCCGGCCTCTCTTTGGAATCTCACAGCGCCCCGAGGATCACACTGTTTCCTCAATTGTAATTAATGATATGAACGTAACCAGCGTAGATAGGCCATCCGTGGCCTAGCTACGCTTTTTAACAGCATCCATGCTGTAAATTACTCATCATTAATTCAATTTCAGGTGTGAGCACGGGAGTATTGTCTTAGCAGCGGTCTTTAAATTTTACTGTAGGCGTGCAGCTTGTTGACTCGAAAAGCGCAGCTTTTAATAATTTGAAGCTCTTGGCTCGATGCCCGATACTCGGCGCTCGACGCCTTTATTTATAGATGTCGCGTTGGCGACGGCAACCAAGGGACGGATACCGCCGACCGCCCCTTGGAACCCCACGGCGCCCCGAGGATCACACTGCTTCCTCAATTTAAATTAATGATATGAACGTAACCAGCGTAGATAGGCCATCCGTGGCCAAGCTACGCTTTATCGCGCATTGCCTAAAGGGATTTAGGTACTTGGAATTTGTCGGGAACAAAATTCCGCCATGCGCAGCTATTACTCATCATTAATTCAATTTCGGGTGTGATCACGGGGAAATATCTCAGCGTCAGCCTTCAAATTGTAGGCGGGAGTTTACCTCGCGCTTTGTTTTTAGATCCGAGTTTAATTCGCGTAGTGCTTTGCATAACTCCTTAAAAACTCTGTTTTCTAAATGGGGTTTTCAACCATTGTCTATAGTCTTTATCCAATTGCGGAAAATGCTGATACAGCATATTTTTTAACTCTGCTGCAGTGAGTTTACTGCATGGCGATTTTTGCTCGGCTAGCATGATGCTTTTTAAAAACTGTTTGCCTTTATTAGAATCCATCAAAAAATATATAGCAGCCCAACTGCTCGCATAAAGTTTAGTGTCATCGCCTGTTTGCCACGTGTCATCTAAACCTATCAACCAATTAATAGTAAAAACACTTTGCGCTACGCGCTTATTATTTACCCAGCCAGGATGTGGCTCAACACTAACTAGTTGCATGCTGTTTTTGGTATATTCAAAATACTCAGCTAACCCCTCATTGAGCCAGCGAGGAGTCGAGCCTAATATTGCTTTGTTAACCGCATGCACCGCTTCGTGTACCGCTGTGCGCATAGCACTTTGCTCATTTCTATAATTTATTAAAGCTGAGTTGGTAGAATGAAAATACATACCATCGGTGTTTGTTGGATCGGCCCCGCGCAGTTTAATTGCTTGCTCATAGCTTCTTCGTGTTGCAAATACAGTTAAATTTAACCTTACTTTTTTTAATGCATCAACACCTATAATTTGGCCATACACCTTAAAAACAGTATTGAGCTTTATACGTAACTCTTCAGTAAACGATGGCGGTAAGTTAGCTGCATGTAGCGTTAATTCAAAGTAATCAAGCGGCTCAACAAAATCTGTGTCGAGTGTTGCTACCTCAAAGTCAGGCTTTTTATCACTAAAATGTGGTACGCCATTGCTATCTGTCCAGGTGTAAATATTGCCATTACGCTTATATTTAACTTTACCTAATGATACATCTACACAACGCGTAGTGTCGGCTTGTGGTAAATGGTTTTGCATTGCAGTTTTAGAAGAAAATGACGGAGCGGCAATCGTTTTAATAGCGGTTAGTTCAGACTCTTCAGCCATTTCGATTTTAATTTTTATATCATCGTAAATAGCCCTAACACTGCCAATAGGATCATGATAATTAAATACCCGTCCTGTTAAATGATTAGCAATAAGTGCCGATGCAATTAACAGCACAATAAATACAAATAGCACTCGCCATTGTGTGTTTAACATATTTATGGCCGCTTATTCCACTGCTCTTCAAATAATCGTTTTTGCTCACCGCGGTACTCACTGCACCATACAAAATCGGATGACTCCATTCCCTTAGCTCGGCAACGTTTAGGTAAAGTATAAAACTCAGACCAAGCTTTAAGCTTACCTGGGTCGTTATAGCTATCACTATAAAATTGCATATTCGGCATTCTTGTGTGTAATAACGCGTTATTACTAGTGCTATAAACGGAAGATCGTTGATGTGTTCGATTGGTTTGTTTGGGGTTATCACAATGCTTTGCAAGTTCTTCAAATAAAGATTTGAATCGTGCTTTTAATCGCTCACCTTCTTTCACTCTATAGCCTTGACGCAACCGTGAACGTATTGTTTCACGTTCTTTTTCAATTCTGTCGCAGCGACTTTGTGAGTAGGATTCGTATGCTTGAGGTAACGTTGTAAATATGGCAAGTAGTATCAATAAAATCCATTTAATCATTATTTATCCTTAAATTGAGTGCTTTCTTCCTTTGAGCTCCTAGAGTGAATATAAGGGATTGGATATAAAATAGAAACAGATAGTTTAGGGGAATTACTAAGTCGTGCTTTAGCGCAATAGTAAAAGTAATTTTGTAGGCGTTAAGTTTGCTGACGCCAAAAGCGCAACTTTTGAATTGTAGGCGGGAGTTTACCTCGCACTTGGGCTTTCAAATTGCAAATTTGAGTTATATGTCGCGTTGGCGACGGCAACCAAAGAAAGGCAAACGCCGGCCTCTCTTTGGAATCTCACAGCGCCCCGA